>JAGDMJ010000228.1 GCA_017860555.1 Bacteroidota bacterium | reverse complement strand
CGCTCACTACGCACCGACGGGCCGTGTTGTTGAACGGGGACATATCCTGAACATGGATTTTGGGCTTCGATACAACGGGTACTGCTCCGATCTTCAAAGGACTTTCTATATACTGAAGGAAGGAGAGCATCAGGCACCCCTGGAAGTCCAAAAGGGATTCGATACCATTGTCCGTTCGATCGAAGCGTCAAGGATGAAGCTTCGCCCGGGAGTGCAAGGCATTGAAGTGGACCAGGTCGCTCGTGAGATCGTTGTCTCTGCAGGCTATGAGGAATTTCCGCATGCCCTCGGGCACCAGGTCGGGAGATTTGCACACGACGGGACCGCTCTTCTCGGTCCCGCATGGGAGAAGTACGCGCGCAAACCGTATGAACTCCTCGAGCCGGGGATGGTTTTCACGCTCGAGCCGCGCCTGACCGTACGGGGACGTGGGATTGCGACCGTTGAGGAAATGGTCCTAGTGACGGATCGGGGGGCCGAGTTCCTCTCGACGCCGCAGCGAGATCTCCTCCTCGTGGGCTGAATAGCGCCTGGGTCATTCTTTATCCATAGCAGATTCACTGTCCTGAGATGCGAACACACCTGCGTCGAACTCTCCTCCTGGCAATCCTGACAACGGCCGTCGTGCTGCAGGGGCAGGCCCAGCCTCCCTCCGACGCGAAGGCTCCATCCTTCACCCGGGCAGACTCGTTGCGGGGACTGCTCACTCCATTGCGGACCTGCTACGATGTGCTGTACTATCACCTCGATGTCAGGGTCGACCCGGAACAGGAGTTGGTGACCGGAAGCACGACAATTCGCTTCGCGGTGGTGTCCGACTTTACCGCTCTCCAGGTGGACCTCTTCCCCAACATGGATGTTCGTCAGATCCTTCTGGAAGGGACGACGAAGTTGACATACTCGCGTGAATTCGGAGCACTGTTCGTCCGTTTTCCCGAGACCATGAACAAGGGGACTGTCAGGGAGATCACGGTGGAGTACAGCGGAAAACCGACTGTCGCCAAGAACCCTCCCTGGGACGGAGGATTCACCTGGGCCCGCGACAGCAGCGGCAATCCGTGGGTGGTGGTGACGTGCCAGGGGACTGGTGCCAGCCTCTGGTGGCCGAACAAGGATCACCAGTCGGACGAACCGGACAGCATGATGATCAGCGTGACAGTGCCTCCCGGGTTGGAGGACATTTCGAACGGCCGCCTCCGGTCGCGCAGGGTGCTCCGCGATGGGTGGACAAGATTCGATTGGTTCGTGAGCTATCCCATCAACAACTACGCGGTTACCATCAATGTCGGAAAATACGCCCACTTCGCCGACCAGTATGTCAGTGGCGACACCCTGACGCTTGACTATTACGTCATGCCGGGGCACCTTGTAGCCGCGCGCGACCATTTCCGACAGGTCGGTCCCATGTTCGCTGCTTTTGAGCATTGGTTTGGGAAATATCCGTTCATTCGGGACGGGTACAAGCTTGTCGAATCCCCGCACACCGGGATGGAGCATCAGAGTGCTGTTGCGTATGGCAACCGGTACCTCCAGGGCTATCGCGGGCGTGCCTCGTCGCCGGCAGGCCTGAAATTTGATTTCATCATCATCCATGAAAGTGCCCATGAGTGGTGGGGGAACAGCGTCACGGCGCGGGACCCTGCCGACATGTGGATCCATGAGAGCTTCGGCGCGTATGCAGAAGCGCTCTTTGTGGAAACTCTCTACGGCAGGGAGCAATCCCTTCTCTACATCAATGGGAAGAGATCGAACGTGGGCAACAACGCTCCGATCATCGGTGTGTTCAACGTGAACAAAGAGGGCTCGGGGGATATGTACGACAAGGGACAGCTTGTCCTGAACACGCTGCGCAGTGTGATTGACAATGATTCGCTCTGGCTTGACATCTTGCGGGGATTGTCCGAAACGTTCCAGTACAGAACCATTAACGGGAAAGACGTCGTCGACTACATGTGCGCCCGGACCCGGCAAGACCTCCGCTATTTCTTCGATCAGTATCTCGGGCATCCGGAACTTCCGCGCCTCCGCATCGCGGTGAGCAAGAAAGGGGAAGAGGTGACTGCCCGGTACCGCTGGGAGGCCGATGTCCCTGACTTCCGGATGCCCGTGAAGGTCACGCTCGGGCCAGATTCTGTGGGCTTCATTTACCCTACGACTTCCTGGAACAACACGCGGCTTTCTTTGAAGGATCCGTTGGAATTCCGGGCGGCAGAGGATCTTTTCTATTTCGACCTTGTCCTCAGTCGGGTGTATATCGACCCGCGGGCGAGCGACAGGCAACAGCGGAGACGCCAAACAGGAGATGGATCGTAGCCGCTATTTCGAAGCTGAGGCCATCGAGTCGCTACTTCGGAACGCGTACCTGGTTGATTCACTCAGGCACACAAGGCAGGCAGTGCCGGATCAGGTGTGCAATGACAGGGTCGATCCGGAGACCAAAAAAAACCTGGAGAGCACATGATCGCCATCCGGCTTCACGGCGCGCGTGACCTGCGCATCGACGACGTGGCGGAACCTCCCGAGCCTGGCAGGGGAGAAGCATTGATACGCGTTACCGCCGCCGGGATCTGCGGCAGCGATCTTCACACATATCAGGATGGGAGAATCGGGGACACGGCCGTGACCCATCCAATCGTGCTTGGACATGAGTTTGCCGCAGAAGTGCTCAGGGTAGGTCCCAAAGCCATGGATGGGACGGGGAGCGCGCTTTCCCCGGGAATGCGCGTTGCGGTGGATCCGGCACAAGCGTGCGGCTGGTGTGAACAATGCGAGCGGGGAAATCCGAACCTCTGCCTGCATCTGGAGTTCTGCGGACTTTTCCCTCATGATGGCTGTTACCGTGAGCGTATGAACGTGACCGCACACCAGTGTTTCCCTCTTCCGGACAGCATCGACAATGCCAGCGGAGTGCTGCTGGAGCCGCTGGGAGTTGCGCTGCACGCAACGGATCTCTCCCATGTGCAGAGTGGTGACAGTGTGGCGATTCTGGGCGCCGGCCCGATTGGACTCCTGATTCTCCAGACGGTGCTGCTTTCGGGCGCGGTGCAGGTATTCGTCACCGACAGGCTGCAATGGCGTCTTGACCTTGCGGAAAGACTTGGAGGCAGCATTATCAATTGTACCGATGCCGATCCGGTTGCGACAGTGATGGAGGCGACCAACGGGAGAGGGGTGGATGTCGTCATTGAGGCCGCATGGGCGGACGAGACCGTTCAGCAGGCCGTGGATATGGCCCGGTATGGCGGCAGTGTAACGCTGGTTGGGATTCCAGCAGATGACCGGCTGGTTATGAGCCACTCCCCTGCCAGGCGAAAGGGACTTACAGTTCGATTTTGCCGGCGGATGAAGCATACATATCCCCGGGCTTCTCAATTGGTGAAGGCAGGGCGGGTGGATGTCCGCTGTTTGATCAGCCATCGCTTTCCACTCTCAGAAGCAGCAGAGGCTTTCCAACTGAATTCAGCGTATGGTGACAGAATTGTGAAGGCAATCCTGAACTGCTGACTCGGTTCTGTGCGTTTATTAAGTGGTTTACTGTTTTATCCTCAAAATTTTCTTGACTTTCCCTGCTGTTTCTTCTATGTTTTGCATACAATCCTGCTATCAGCATCCAGTTTCACCCATGAATCGGAGAATGCGTCTGCGGGGAGGATTGAGGCTGATGTAATGTAACATCCCGATGGCTCTTCACCTGTTTTCAGGTTCACACCGCGGCCCTTTTTCGGAAACATCGATGGTCCATCCATTGTTTGGTGTATTCAATGAGCAGGTGGTTGAAAAGGTCGTTTGACTCTCTACCCCTTTGGATGTTTGCGTCGGTTCTTCTTGGATTTCTCCTTTCTCATCCCTACGCACACTCACAGGTAACTGAGGTCCGGCCGATTGATGTCCTTTCCATGCTTCACAGCGGTTCGGTACTGCGGACCAGCGTGCCTCCTGCAACGAGCGATTCCCTTAATCCGTTCGACGGGAATCCCAATAGCGACCAACTGGTGACAGGAAGCGATACCCTGGTCTTGACACTCCTGTTCAATACCAGTATTCGCGTGAGTGGGAGCAAAGTATTCTGCGGTAGCGTTGGACGATGGTGGCTGGAAGCTGCCAATTCTCTTTCTGATCTTGATTCCAGGACCGGATCGTACGCGTTGCTGGCGAATGGACGCCCGTTCTTGTACCGCGCCTGGGATTCAGTGGCCTTTCCCGAGGTCAACGCTCAATTCCTCCGG
This sequence comes from Bacteroidota bacterium, assembly GCA_017860555.1. GTDB lineage: Bacteria > Bacteroidota > Ignavibacteria > UBA10030 > UBA6906 > JAGDMJ01. The sequence continues at coordinate 1,736 of JAGDMJ010000228.1, read as the reverse complement.
TTCCGGGCGCGCGATACAGTGTACGGAAGCTACATTGACCTTGGAGAGTGGACGTTGATGAACAACGTGACGTTCACGAAGCTTGCGATCCTGCCATACCCTCCACGCGTGATTCCTGGCGCGACCCTGAACCTGCATGTTGGTATGCTCGACAGCGCGGGGACCTTCTATCCCTATACACTCTCCTATCCGATCGAGTGGTCCACTGACGACGCATCTGTTGCCAGCGTGGATCCCAACGGGAGGCTGACGGGAGTTGCACCGGGAACGACCGTGGTCCGAGCAGAAACGGGACCGCCATTCCTGAAGGGGAGCGCGCCGGTCAGCGTCGATCCAACCTTTGTCGGCGAGAAAGTGGCGCCGATGACCGTCAAGGTTGCGCTGGTGCTGATCGATCCTCCGCTAAACGATTTTGGCGGCGAGCCCATGCACGTAAAGTATCATTGGCGCGATCCCGTCGTGTTGAGCAATCGCCTGGTCGCTCTTTTCCGCGAAGCATCGGACAGCGTCCTTCATTTTGTAATTGACACCACCATTAGTGCCACCCGGTTGTTCACGCGCGTGCAAGGCACCTTCCCTACCGTTGAGCAGTTCGAGGCATGGCTTGATGAACCTGGTTGGCCGACACTGAAGGCCGCCTCGGATGCGGGAACGATCGCTTTTGACTATCGCGAGATGGTACGGCACTACCACCTTGACTCGCTGCGCAATCATGGGCGCATCGACGAGGTCTGGGTGTACGCGGCCCCGTATATGGGCATGTACGAATCTCAGCTCATGGGCCCGAAGGCCTTTTGGTGGAACTCGCCGCCGATCAGGAATGGCACCGCGCTCACGAAACTCCTCTCCGTGATGGGGTTGAACTACGAACGGGGCGTGGACCAGGGGTTCCACAGCTTCGGTCACAGGATGGAAAGCGCCATGGTACATGCGTACGAGGAGGTGCAGGGACGGCCGTGGAACGACACGTCCGTGCATCCCACGCCATGGGACCTGTTCACACGAATTCAAAAAGACGTTCCGAACGGCTCCCATGTCGGGAACATCCACTTCCCGCCCAACGGCACGCATGATTATGACTATGGCAACACAACCCTGGTCACGTCCTTTGCGGAGAACTGGTTCCGGTACCCCTATCTGTTGAATCAAACGCATCCGGTAAACGTATCTACCTGGGTGTATTCCCCCGCGGACTATCTGGCGGAAGGACAGGATCATCTCGGTTATCTGAGCTGGTGGTACAACCACATCCCTCGGTACGCCGGCGTCACCGACGGCGTGTTGAACAACTGGTGGATGTACTTCCTGGATTTTGACAGCGCGATGGTCCTGGCAAAACAGATTCCTCCGGTTGGCATCAGCGAAACCCGGGATGTTGTTCCCGTGGAGTTCAGGCTTGAGCAAAACTATCCGAATCCGTTCAATCCAAAGACGGTAGTGAGTAGTCAGCTGCCAGTAGCCAGTGATGTGCGCCTGGTAATCTATGATCTGCTGGGACGTGAGGTTGCCACGCTAGTGAATGAGCGAAGGTCAGCCGGGAGTTATCGAGACAGCTTTGATGCATCAGGCCTGGCGAGCGGTGTGTATTTCTACCGCCTGACGGCAGGTTCTTTTGTCCAGACGAAAAAAATGCTGATGTTAAGGTAAGCGAAACCACGCGCCGTCCGGAAAATGGACCGGCGGCCTGGAACGTTGCAAGGGCAATGCTTGAAATCGCGAAAGGAGGTGATCGAACG
>JAGDMJ010000227.1 GCA_017860555.1 Bacteroidota bacterium | reverse complement strand
CTGCGGTCCATTCGCATAAACCTTTACCCCCTTTCCGGCGGTGTTTGTTGCGACGCCTTTGCCGGCCGGCGTTGTACTGACATCGCCTCGAAGCCGGCCAGGACGTCAAGCAGTTCTTCAGTTATCGTCATCTGGCGCTGGCGATAGAAAAGCCGCTTGAGCTCGTCAAGGCGCTCCCCGATATTCTTTTCCGCGTTCTGCATTGCCGCCAGCCGGCTTGCGTTCTCGCTGGCCAGCGACTCGGCGAACGCCCTGTAAAGCGAAACAAAAAGATACTCCCGGATCAACGATGAAAACAGGGCTTCCCAGTCCATCGTGAAGAACGGCAGCGATCGGGAATCCCACTTTTGCTTTTCCAGGCTTTTGAGCCATTCGCGGTTGATCGGCAGCAGCTGAATGCTGTGCGGGCGGTAGGTCGCGCCGCTTACATACTGGTTGTAGTAGAGATAGAAATAGTCAATCTGCCGTTTTGAGTGCCATTCGTCCATGATGATCATTATCTCCTGCACCATGGGAGTGATCCCTGAAGTGGAGCCCGGCGTGGTCAGGCATTCCTCGATAGGCTGCCCCGCATCGAGGATGTAATCCGCTGCGCGCAAGCCCACTGTAAGGACCAGGCGGTCCTCCTTTTTGACTCCCAATTCCTTCATCCTGTCCATCGCAGTAAGGGCGATGACCGCATTGAGCTGGCCGCAAAGGCCCTGGTCGGAACCGAAAATCACAGCGGCTATACGCTTGGGAGGGGCTTTCTTGAAGATGACCGAATCGGCCGATCTCTTTTTGAGCAGGGCCTGGAGCCCCATGCTGACGGTCTGATTGTAAACGGAGAGCGACTCGACGGCACGCTGGTATTGACGGATGTTGACCGCGGCAAGGGCTTTCATCGTTTTAACGACGCCCTGGAGGTCCTCCGCGCTTTTGATCGTCCTTTTGAGTGCTTCGCTCATTTACTTGGATCCTTCCTGCGGGAACAGGCCGGCATTCAATGTGGCGGTAATTGATTCACGGTCCTCGGGCCGGAGCTTCTCGCCCGATTCGATCCTGTTGCACAACTCCCCAAGGTTCTCCCGCAGAATCTTGCGGATGAGCCCTTCCGTTTTTGCGACATCCTCTATCGGGACCTGGTCAAGGAGATTTCCGGTCAACGCTATGAGGGCGGCAATCTGCTCGGCAACGGGAAGCGGCTGGAACTGGGGTTGCTTGAGGATCTCCCTGATCCGCCACCCGCGCTCGAGAACGGCGCGCGTTGCTTCGTCGAGACGGGTGCCGAACCGGGAGAAGGTCTCAAGCTCTTCGAACTGCGAATAAGACAGCCTCAGGTCGCCGGCGACTGCCCGGTAAGCCGCAAGCTGGGCCTTCCCGCCGACGCGGGACACGGATTTGCCGACGTCGACCGCGGGCAGGATGCCTTTTTGAAAGAGCCGCGGAGAGAGGTATATCTGGCCGTCGGTGATGGAAATCAGGTTTGTCGGGATATAAGACGATATATCCCCCGCTTCGGTCTCCACTATGGGAAGGGCCGTCAACGACCCTCCCCCATGCTCTTTCCGGAGGTGGGTGGACCTCTCAAGGAGCCTCGAGTGGATATAGAAGATATCGCCAGGGAAAGCTTCCCTTCCGGGAGGTCGGCGCAGAAGCAGCGAAAGCTCACGGTATGCCCGGGCATGCCTGGTCAGGTCGTCATAAATCACGAGGACGTCGCGCCCCCTCTCCATAAAGTACTCGCCCATCGACGTTGCAGCGTAAGCGGCGATGTACTGCAGGCCAGGGGGGTCCTCTCCCGCGGCCACCACCACGATGCAATAATGCATTGCGTCGCGTGCCTTGAGTTCGGCAATGACCTTGGCGACATCCGAGCTCTGCTTGCCGATGGCGCAATAGATGCAGATCACATCCTTGCCCTTCTGGTTGATGATCGTGTCTAGCGCGATGGCGGTCTTCCCGGTTTGACGGTCTCCGACGATGAGTTCCCTCTGGCCCCGGCCAATGGGAATCAGCGCGTCAATGACCTTGATCCCGGTTTGGAGCGGCACGGTGACCGGGTCTCGGTGCATGATGGGCGGCGCTTCGCGCTCTACCGGAAGCCTCCGCGAAAAGGTTACTTCCCCCTGGTTGTCGAGGGGCTTTCCCATGGGCGTGATTACCCTGCCCAGGAGGCCTTCTCCAACTGGCACATCGAGGATGCGATTGGTGCGCTGCACCTCATCACCGGCGGTGAGCTTTTCGCTCGGGTCAAGGAAGATCACGCCTATGTCGTCCGGGTCTATATTGAATACCAGCCCCTGCAGGTTATGGGGGAACCGCACGACTTCCTCCGCCCTGACGTTCGGGAGGCCGCCTACCTTGACTATGCCCTGGCCGACGAATCGTACTATTCCGACTTCCTGCTGCTTCATTTCCTGCTTGTTCTCGGAAAGGGCGCTGTCCATCTTGGAGAAGAGGTCGTCGAGGCACTCATTGAGGGCTCCCGATTCGTTAGTTTGACCGTTCATTAAATTACCTCCATGTTTGCCGTTTAGTGCCTGGCCGCCGCCGCCTCCTGCAAGGCGGTGGAAAATTTTTCCTCGAGGGAAACAAGATAGTCATTAAGGCTCCAGGATATCTTGTGGCCTGAGGTCCTCAGCTCGATTCCCGACAGGACATCATCCGATGTGTCATACTGGATCGGCGCATTGTTGATCTGGTACTTCTCCAGGACCATCTTTATCCTGTCGCGGGCCGGTTCGGGCAGTGTGAAGGCGCTCTGGATGATGATTCCGTCGCCTTCCTCTCCCATGGTTTCCCGGATAGCCTCCGCTTCTTCCTCCTCGATGTGATCAAGGCGCTTTATGAATTCGTCCACTATCCGCTGCTCCAGTTCGGCGTTGGCCAGATCGGCTATGGCCTTGCGGGCGATGGAGTAGATCTGGTGGCCGGCGCGCCGCCGCAGTTCATCAAGGAAGGATGCCTGTTCCCGGGCAAGCGTTTCTACCCAGCGCTTCTGGAGGGCATCGACTTCTTCCCTTGCCTTCACGGTCAGTTCGGCCTTGTAGGCTTCGGCCTCGGCGCTTGCCTTCTTGAGCATCTGGTCGGATAATTCGGCCAATTCCCGGTTTTTCCTCTCGTACGCTTCCGCCTCTTCGCGGGCCTTGATCTTGGCCTGTTCGGCGTCTTCATAACGCTGGACGATTTTTGCCTCCCGCTCGTCCATGGCCTTCACGATGCGGCCGTACAGGAACTTCTTGAGCAGGAAGACCAGCAGGAGGAAGTTAACGATCTGGGCGAAAAATACGAACCAGTCGATATGCATTGTCATCCTCCGACTTTTTTAGTTACGTACATCCAGAACGGGTTGGCAAAAATAAGGATCATCGAGATGACGAAGCAGTAGATGGCCAGGGACTCTATCATTGCCAATCCCACGAAGAGGGTCCTGGTGAGGGCGTTGCGCTCGTCAGGCTGCTGCGCCATGGCGCTCAGCGCGCCCTGAACCGCCCTGCCTTGCCCCATTCCGGGCCCGAATACTCCAAAACCCATGCACAGCCCGGCGGAAATGATCGAAGCCAACGAGATAACAGTCATTGTGTCCATTTTTTCCTTCCTTTCTTCTTTTTATTTTTTATGCAGTTGCCTTGATTTCTGCTGTCTCAATTTTCTTCTGGTGCGCCTCATGGGCCTGAGAAGCCGATGCTATGTAAACCATTGTGAGAACCGAAAAAATGTAAGCCTGGATGATCCCGAGGATCAGCCCCATTGCCGCCATCACGGCGGGAAAGAACAAGGGGGTGATGGCCAGGAGGATCGCGATGACCTTCTCGTGGCTCATTATGTTCCCAAAAAGCCTGACGGCCAGTGCCAGGGTCCGGGAAAGCTCGCCCATGATATGGAAGGGGAAGAATATGAATGTCGGCTGAAAATACTCTTTCAAATAATGGAGCGGCCCCTGCTTGGCAATGCCGTAGATCGGGACGGCAAAAAACACCGTTATTGAAAGCGCAGCTGTAGTTGTGATGGAGGCAGTCGGCGGCAAGTAGATCGCCGGCACGATTGCGAGCATATTCGACACGGCGATGAAAAGGAAAAGCGTGGCTATGAGGGGCAGGTATTCTTTCTCTCCCCCCTGGCTTATCTCCCGGATCTCGCTGCTGATGCCCGAGATGATCACTTCCAGCATGTTCTGCCAGCGCGAAAAGTGGATCTCCTGGGAAAGGTCCCGGGTGATCAGCCACGCCCCGATTACGATGATCGCCATAACGATCCACGTGTATAAAATGGTGGCGTTGATCGTGATGAACCCCCATTGCCAGAGGATTACCTGGTCTGGGCTGATCTGCGAAATGGACATTATTTCCATGTCAAGCTCCTCAATTTATCCTGCACTCCGGGTAACCGGTCCCCATTTGCGGACCATGATGCCCCTTATCAGTAAAAATCCCAGGAGGGCCGAAACCAGCCGTTCCCACTGCCCGTCCATGATTAAGAAGAAACCCGCCAGGACAACGCCGAGTCGGAAAAAATAGCCCAGCATGATGGATTGGGCCCGCTGCTCTTTCGCCAGTTTTCGGACGGACCTCCAAAGGGCCCAGAAATAGAATCCCCCCAGGGCAATGCCCGCCAGGAATGCTGCAATGAGGATGAGAGCCTGCGACCACAATACGGCCTCCTTTAATCATCGAGTTCCCTGATCCCGGTCTTCCTGACCCAGTACCAGGCGTTCATGCAGCCTATTGCGACCCCTATGACCAGCAGCATCAGCGTCCACGAGAAGCGGCTCGGATAGTTCGTATCTATCCACACCCCTAATGCCGTTGCGATCAGGGTGGGGATCGCGACCGACCAGCCGATCAGGCCGAACATGCCGAGGCCGAACCAGAGCGTCTGCCTCTTCTGACTCCCGGCCTTGATCCTGAGCGACTCGCGCGTGCCGACCTTTTTAGTAAACGACTCGGCGATTTTGCGGCGCCTCTCTTTTGAACGTTCGTAATCGTCTGTCATTCTTCTTTCAACTCCATGAACCGCCGGACCAGGTCCGCTTCCAGCCGGGCCGCCGCAGCTCGCGCCTTTTTCTCCCGTTCATCAAGCTCCTGGTACTGCTGTTCCACGACCTGCTTAAGATGGCCGAGGTCGGGGCCGCGTACCGCGTTGCGCGTGGAAACGATTACATCGAAGCCTTTCTTGACAAGTACGCCCACGTCCATGGCGAGCAGGACGTCTTCACCCTCCGAAGTCTGATAACTGAAGAGACCGGGTGAGAGCGTTGCGGTGAAATCGACGTGATGCGGCAGAAGGCAGAACATGCCGTTCGAAGCCTCGGCAACGACCTTCTCGACTTCAGCCTCAAGAAGCACCTCGGAGGGGAGCATGACCCTGAGTTTCATGTCTTCGCCTCTTCTATTCCGCCGATCATATAGAGCGCGCTCTCGGGATAATCGGCAAACTCATCATTCAAAATTCGCTCGCAGCCGTCGAGGGCATCCTTGAGCGGGACGAGTTTACCTTCCATACCGGTGAACTGAACCGTTGTGAAGAAGGGCTGGGTAAAGAAACGCTCCAGGCGGCGGGCCCTGTAAACAAGGCGCTGGTCGTCCCTGGAGAGTTCCGAAATCCCCAGCATTGCGATGATGTCCTTGAGGTCTTCGTAAACTGTCAGGGTCCTGCGAATCTCCTGAGCCAGCTTGTAGTGGCGCTCGCCGGCGATGTTCGGCATCAGCATCTTGGAGCCGGACTGCAGCAGGTCGACCGCGGGGTAGAGTCCTTCGCTTGCGCGTTTTCGGGAGAGGACGATGGAGGCCGACAAATGGCCGAATGTATGCACTGCAGAGGGGTCCGTGAAATCGTCGGCCGGCACATACACCGCCTGTATTGAAGTGATGGCTCCAGTTGAAGTATTTGAGATCCTCTCCTCGAGAGCGGCAAGCTCCGTGGCCAGGGTGGGTTGGTAGCCGAGGCGGGAGGGGAGTTGTCCCATGAGCCCCGAAACCTCCTGG
>JAGDMJ010000226.1 GCA_017860555.1 Bacteroidota bacterium | reverse complement strand
TCTGCTTTTTCCTTCTTCGTGATCACGGCAACGGAGCCAAGATCGGCAACCTTCAGGGCATACGAAAGTCCGGCGATCCCTGACCCGATGACGAGAAAATCAAAGTGGTGCACCATCTTGCTCTGCCCTTCCGCGGCTATGTATTGAAACAAAAGGGGCGACCCCCGTAGTTCAGGATCGCCCCGAGTTCTGGTTGTTCGTGTCTCACTCAATCCCAGCTGTAGCTTGTCGTGATATAACCAAAAGAATTGATGTTATCCTGTGCCCCGACAAGTCCGAATCCGCGGCGGAGGGCCTCTTCGCTGACTGTGGCGTCAAGCGAGAACCCGCCGAACTTGAAGCCCAGTCCAAGGGTCACAAGCCCATCGTATGTGGTGGGATTGATGCCGCCAACAAGGATGGCACTGTTCGCAATCGGCTGGCTGGTTTCCGTCGTCGTCGTCGTCCCACCCGCAGTGGTCTCCCCCTTGATGTTCGCTTTGCCTGGAGAACGATAATACCCACCGCGGCCGGCAAGCCAGTCCGTAAACCACCACTCCGCACCGATGTTGAACACCGGGATGGCCGTATACGAAAACGTCTGGGTCGAACCGCTCGGAGGAGTCGACTGGCTGAACTCCATCTTGACCTGGGCAGTCTGGAAGCTTACGCCACCTGCAACATAAACCGTCGGCGTGTGATACTCCGCTCCCGCTCCCACTCCAAGAGCCATCGTTGTGAATTTCCGGCTGTCAGTCCTTGCAGCACCCCCATTGACCGGGGCGTCTTGCGTCGGCTCAGCGGTAACATTCAAGAAGCCGGCATAAGGAACAAAATTCACCCTGTTCGACATGCGAAGCCGCAACCGGGCGTCGACCATGATCTCTGTACCCGAGGCGGAGTATTCACCCCCCTGCCCCGCCACGACCGGATTGATCGTGACGATATCTTTGGCCTTGTCCAAACGCAGCCCCGCGCTTGCACCGAACGATGAACCGGCCCCGAGGTCAAGGTTCATGCCTGCTGTAAAGCCGAACATCCGCGCCGAGGCTTCAGTCTCGGTGGACTGGTTCGGCGCCGGGTTGGTCGTCGTCGTGTTGCTCGCATCGCCGTACATGAAGGCGAAGCCCAGATCGAGGGTTCCGACATTGTACGCGGCGAGAATCTGAAAAACGTTCCCAAGCGAAGGGATGGTTTGTGGCCCGGTAACTCCGGCACCACGATTGGTGTTGGGAACATATGAGGGAATGGCGGGAATCGTCACACCACCGATGGTGATGGGCGCTTGTCCCTGAAGTGTGTTCGCAACCTGAGCCATGGCAGATGGGTCATAGCTCAGAATCGCACCCAGCGTCAGTTTGGATCCAATGCCGAACGAGACGCCTACATTCTGGTTGCCGTAACCGTTATCGCCTGTGGAAAGACCGTTCAGTGTTCCGCCTCCCACATTCCACCAGAAGTAGTTCCTGTACCGGGCCTGCTGGGCCGGGTTCAGGAGGATCCGTGACGGGTCGTCAACGACAAACGGATTCATTACCACCCCGATCCCGAGGTTGGAGCCCCCAAGGGAAATCTGCCTGGCAATCCCACCAGGCTTTGCTTGTGAAAGCCCATAGGTCCCTACCACGAACAACAAGACGAAAATGGTAAAGCACTTTCGCAACATGTGTCCTCCAGCTTGTTGTGGATGAATTTGGTAAGCTACCATGGCACGCGAAAGAACAGCAATCGCACGAATATACTCGAACTCGTTTTCATTGTCAAATGCAGATGCGGGAAGAGTGACAGACAGAGGTGACACAGGTGACGGGGCGGGAGTATTGCGCGGAGTATGGAGCGGGGGGTCGAATCGCGCCAGGCAGGCTCACCTGTAAGGAGGCCGAGAGGCTGAAGTCATAGAGCTACCTCTTGCTCTTTCGTCCCTTCCGGGGCCTCCCGGACTCCAGGATCTGCCTCAGGAGATGATCGATGAAACGGACCTTCGGGATGATCTGTCGGCTATCCGATTCGTTCCGGATGACGAAATCGGCCCGATTGACCTTCGTGTCGGCCGGCATCTGGGCAGCGATACGACGAAGAACGTCTTCACGACTGCATCCATCCCGCTCCATGACCCTCCGGATGCGGGTCTCTTCTTCGGCCTCGACGACGATCACGTAGTCAAGCTCTTTGTCCAGACCGCTCTCGTAGATCAATGCGGCTTCAATGAGGACGTAAGGAAGACGTTTCTCGGTCGGGAGCTGTACAATGCGGCGGTCAATCTCCCGGAAGACTGCCGGGTGCACAATGGCGTCCAACTTTTTCTTTACGCCGGGTTCGCCGAAAGCGCGGGCAGCCACGAACTTTCTGTCCAGAACCCCGTCCGGAGTGTAGGCATTCTCGCCGAACAGCCGAAGCAATCGGCTCCTGACCAATCCGTCCCGGTCCATGACCTCGCGTGCGAGCTGGTCGGCCGAAAGGACGGTGCGGCCAAGTTGCTCGAAGCCGGTGCAGACCATCGACTTGCCGCTCCCGATTCCCCCCGTTACCCCAACTAGGAAGACTTCCCGATCATTTGGCATAGGCTACGGAGCGGAATTCCCGGATCACCGTCACTTTGATCTGCCCCGGATACTCCATCTCCCTCTGGATTTTTGCAGAGATGTCATGGGCCAGTTGGTCAGCCATGGCGTCATCCACCCTGTCCTGCTCTACGACGACACGCACTTCTCTGCCGGCCTGGATGGCGTAGGTCTTGGCAACTCCCTGAAACGACTGGGCAAAGGCCTCGAGCTTTTCGAGCCGTTTGACGTACCCCTCTACCGACTCCCGCCGCGCGCCCGGGCGTGCTCCGCTGATCGCGTCGGCCGCCTGGACCAGGGGTGCAATGGGTGATTCCATAGGAACGTCATCATGATGGGAGCCGATGGCATTCGCCACCAGGGCATGTTCGCCATATTTTTTCGCGATCTCCATGCCGAGCAGGGCATGCGGACCTTCAACGGAGCGATCAACGCACTTGCCGATGTCATGGAAAAGCCCGGAGCGCTTGGCCAGATTCGCATCGAGCCCGAGTTCTGCGGCCATCATTCCCGTCAAATAGGCCACCTCGATGCTGTGCTGGAGCATGTTCTGTCCGTAGCTAGAGCGGTACTTCATGCGTCCCAGGAGCCTGAGGAGCTCCTTGTGGGCCCCGTGAAGCCCCATCTCAAGAAGGGTGTTTTCCCCGACCCGTATGACCTCTTCCTCGAGCTCGCACCGGACCTTCTCCACGACCTCTTCGATCCTGGCCGGGTGGATGCGCCCGTCGGCGATCAAACGCTCGAGCGAGACCCGGGCGACCTCGCGTCGAAATGGGTCGAAGGCCGAGAGAATAACGGCCTCTGGAGTATCATCGACGATCACATCGACTCCCGTCGCAGCCTCAAAGGCCCTGATATTCCGACCCTCCCGGCCGATGATCCGTCCTTTCATTTCATCGCTCTGGATGTTCAGAACGCTCACCGTGGTCTCCACGGAATGGTCCGCGGCCGTTCGTTGAATTGCCTGGACAATCAGCTTCTGGGCTTCTTTTTTGGCATCGTCGCGCGCCTTATCGCGGATTTCCTTGAGCAGAAGGGCGGCTTCCTGGCGTGCTTCATTTGCCAGATTGTCAATCAGCTGTTTTTTTGCCTCCTCCCGCGAGAGCCCCGATGTCCTCTCAAGTCGGATGTTCTCCTCTGCGACCAGCCTATCCAGCTCCGTCTGTCTGCCGTCCAGCGTCCGGGCGCGCTCTTCCAGGCTCCTCTTCAGGTTTAGTTGCTCACGCTCTTTTTTCCCGAGCAATTCGACTTTCCGGTCGATGTTTTCTTCCCGAACCTCCAGGGCTTTTTCCTGCGCCTGAAGCTTATTCTTTTTGCTTTGAACGTCCGAGTCGAACTCCTTCTTTTTTGAGTACCACTCGTCCTTGACTTCAAGAAGTTTCTCGCGTTTGAGAGTCTCGGCTTCCTTTTCCGCGTCCAACAGCACCTTCCTTGCCGCCTCCTTCGCGGAGGCGATCCGGTTCTGGCCGTTCTTGACGTTCAGGACCCATCCGAGTACAACGCCGGCGCCCAACAATACGACCGGGATGATTATATCAAGGTGCATACCTCCTCCGACCTAGTGCCACCTGAGTCCAACACACTCTTCTCGCCAATGTGCCATGAGAAGAGGATAAAAAAAATCCGCACAATACAACCGTTCAAAAGAAAGGCACTTATAAAGAACCCTTCCAACACAGTGGGTGCTCGCCTGGACGCCTTTTACTTCCACCCTCTCGCTCGTTCCGCAGTTGCAGAAGTCATCGCAAGAACCCCGCTGTAGCGGGGTGAGGCATGTAATCGACGCCCACGAGTCGGGCTCCCAAAATAAAAAATGTTGGTTCTTTATTTTGTGTTTTGAGACGGCTGACGGTGCGGATATTCTCCGTACGCGGCATTACCAGACCATGTAAAGAACAATCGCATTACGGCGTTCACGCTTCGAGCAAACTGCGGTCCATGAACTCGGTGAGCTTCTCGATTTCGCCCTTCACCAGAGACGTGACAGCCTTCGAACGCTCCCGCTCTTTGAACAAGTCCTCAGTGATGTTCAGTGCTGAAAGCACCGCAACGGTCAGAGTCGGCTGCTCCGGGATCTTTGCGTGGATCGAATTGATCATTTCATCCACGTACGTGGCCACGCTGCGCGTGAACTCCTCGCTATCCCCCCGCAGTGGATACTCTGAACCGAAGATCTTAACCCTGATACTTCTCTTGTCTGTCGTCATGCGATACGTACCGTAAGATGCTCCAAGGTAAGGTGATGCCCCGCTCACAAATACGCTTCGAGTTTTGTGAGAAGGTTTTTGACGCGAACCGCCAGCTCCTCCCGCTCGCCGTTCAGGATCACAGCGCCAGGCTTCGAGCTTGTCTGCGCAAGCTCCGATGCCTGCTTCCCGATTAATGCTTGCTTTTCTGCCACCTCTTGCTGGAGACCCTGGACCTCGTGCTCCAGCTCTTCCACCCTCGCTTGCAACATTTTCTTCTCTTCGCGCAGATGCGCGATGGCCTCCGCAGCGCGCCTGGCGCGCTCCCAGAGTGCCCGCAGACTGGCCTCGACAGCCTTTGTATCACTGTACAGAGTGCTGCTCATGTCGGAGGAATGTTGGTCCAACTTGCTGCCTTCGAGTGGTCGATTCAATCAGGAATTGCGAACTCCTCTCAACGTCGCCCCGAACGTCTGCTCAACCGTCCTGACAATCTGTCCGACGGCCGCTTCGATCTCCGGCTCGGTCAGGGTCTTCTGATGAGACATCAACTCCAATGAAAACGCGAGGCTCCTCTTTCCTGCAGGCAGACCTTCCCCCTCATAGACGTCAAACAACGTCACCGCCTGCAAAAGTTCACCACCTGCGGTCCGTATTGCCTGCTCAACACTCTCAGCGCTCACTCCGCGATCCAGAACCAAAGCAACATCACGGAGGACTTTGGGAAATCTCGGAAGCGCAGAATACTTGCGGAGTGACACCTCTGCAAGAGGCGCAAGTGCAACCTCCGCTACGTATACGTCCCCCTCCACACCAGCCCTCGCAAGGACCTCTTCTTGCACCTGGCCAAGGTACCCAGCATAAGTTCCATGAATTTCAATGGCCAGAGTGTGCTTGGTTAATCCATTGCTGGTAGAATAGGGAATTAACCTCTTTTTGTCAAGCACAATCTTCGTGAGGACCCCCTCTAGTTCCCCCTTGATGTCGAAAAAGTCAGCGACCCTCTGTCGCACACCCCACTGGCGTGCTACCGCGTTGCCTGCCATGAGCAAACAGACGCGAGCCTCTTCCGTGAAGCCCTTGACCGGCTGAAGCTTATCGTTGCCGCCCGTGCTGAAAACATGCCCGATCTCAAAGAGACGCAGGTCCGGATTCCCATGCCGCTGATTTCTCGCCGTGACGTCAAGCAGGCCTGGAACCATACTTGTCCGAAGGGTCGACATTTCAACGTTCTGAGGATTC
>JAGDMJ010000225.1 GCA_017860555.1 Bacteroidota bacterium | reverse complement strand
CCGTGAGGTCGAACAGGAAACACCGGCAGAAGAAGCAACCGTTACCCCATGATCCGCAACCCCAATCATATCATGCCACGACGCATCACGTACATCGCGGGAGTTCTGCTCTGCCTGGTCTGTACCGGGACCGCGCAACAAAAGGAGATCATCGGTTACTTCCCCTCCTGGAAATGGAACATGGAGCAAAATCGGCTAACGCCCGAGAACATCCCCTATGACAAGCTGACCATCATCAATTACGCCTTCATGTATCCCCGCCCTGACGGCACCATCGTTGGCCGTGATTCTGTCGGCGACGCGCTCTATCTGGCGGGCCCAAGAGGAACCAGGCTGACAGATCTCGCCCACCGCCGGAACGTCAAAGTGCTCCTTTCGCTGGGCGGATGGGAGGAGTCCGGCAATTTCCCCGCCGTGGCCTCGAGCTCATCACTCCGCAGGACATTCGCGGAGGCCTGCATGAACGCCCTGAGGCGCTATGACTTTGACGGCATCGACATCGACTGGGAATATCCCGGGTACGCGGAACACAACGGAACTCCGGACGACAAAGAGAACTTCACCCTGTTGATGCAGCTTCTCAAGGACAGCCTTCAATCGTACGGCGCGGTCAGCGGGAAGCCCTGCCTTCTCACGGCAGCCCTTCCGGCATCGGCAACGCAAGCCGCATGGATCGACTTTGGCAAGATCGGAGTCATTCTGGATCAGCTCAACATCATGACCTATGATTTTCACGGCGCATGGGATCCGCTCTGCAATCACAACTGTCCGCTCTATCCATCCATGGGAGCGGACAGCACCCGGTGCATGGATGCCGCTTTCAGGTTGTACACACAGACATTCGGCGTCCCGGCGTCCAAGATCAACCTGGGCCTCCCTTTCTACGGACGGACGTATGCCGGATGCACCACCCTGAACAGCCGCCACGCCGGTACCGACACAATCCATTTCTCCAACCAGGGAGCATCCTACGCCGACATTCTGGCCAGGATGGGGGACTTCACGCGAAAATGGGACGACCGGGCGAAGGTGCCATACCTCGTCAGCACCGCCTGGAACATGCTGGTATCCTACGACGATGAGGAGTCCATCCGCCTCAAAGCGGAGTATATGGTGAAGAAGAACGTGCATGGTTGTATCATCTGGGAGATCACGGGCGACTACCTCCCCGATGGCACCACCCCGCTGCTGAACGCAGTATACCAGACTTTCACATCGGCTGAGCCCACGATCCATTAAGCCAGGAGATTTTCATGCAGTACGGCTATTTCGACGACGAACATCGGGAATATGTCATCGAGCGTCCGGACGTCCCTGTATCATGGACGAACTACCTCGGTGTCAAGGATCTTTGCACGGTCATCTCGCACAATGCGGGAGGATACGCGTTTTACAAATCAGCCGAGCATCACCGGATCACCCGGTTCCGGCAAAACGGCGTGCCTCTTGACCGGCCCGGACACTACGTCTATGTCCGTGACGATGAGACAGGTGAATACTGGTCTATCTCCTGGCAGCCGGTCGGGAAGGATCTCGCCAGGGCGCACTATCAGGTCCGCCATGGCCTCTCGTACACGCGGTTCCTCTGCGACTACCAGGACATCCATGCCGAGCAACTGCTCTTCATCCCGGTGAACGACGACGTAGAGCTCTGGGACGTTCTTCTCAGGAACACCGGGGGAAAACCGCGCAAGCTCAGCGTCTTCAGCTACGTCGAATTCTCGTTCCATCACATCGAGATCGATAACCAGAATCTTCAGATGTCCCTGTATGCCAGCGGCTCCAGCTTCGAAGATGGCGTCATCGAGTATGATTTCTTCTACGAGCCATGGACGTTTCATTATTTTACCGCAAACCTGAGACCGGACAGTTTTGATTGTGTTCGCGATCGTTTCATCGGCAACTACCGTACCGAGACCGATCCGATCGCCGTGGAGCGCGGATCGTGCGAAAACAGCTTTGAACTTGGCGGGAATCAGTGCGGCGCGATTCACAAGCGGGTGACGCTCCTTCCCGGCGAAGAAAAACGGCTGGTCTTCATGCTTGGTGTCGGCCCCAGATCTGCCGGAAAGGCCATGAGAGAAAAGTACGCGGACCCGGAACGCGTTGACGGGGCGTTCGCTGAGCTTGGTGCATACTGGAAGAGAAAGACTTCGATCTTCCAGTGCAAGACGCCGCACCAGGGGATGAATACCATGTTGAACACCTGGACCCTCCTGCAGGCGGAAACCTGCGTGGTCTGGTCCAGGTTCGCGTCGTTCGTCGAAGTTGGCGGGCGAACCGGACTCGGATACCGCGATACGTCGCAAGACGTGATGTCCGTCGTCCACACGAACCCGGAAAAATGCAAGCAGCGGCTTCTCGAACTCCTCCACGGGCAGGTCAGCCAGGGATACGGTCTACACCTGTTTGACCCCGAGGTCTTCGCCCCAAAGGAGGACCGCCTCCCCGGAGTGAAGCTGCCCACGGTTGTCCCGACCCCGAGCGCGGCAGACATCATCCACGGACTCGAGGATACGTGCTCGGATGATGCCCTCTGGACTGTGGCTTCGATCTGTGAGTTCGTGAAGGAGACCGGCGACATACGTTTCCTGGACCTGGTTGTCCCTTTCGCGGACAAGGGAGAAGCTACGATCTACGAGCACATGAAGAGATCTCTGGACTTCTCCGCGGAGCAGATCGGACAGACCGGCATCTGCAAGGGTTTGCGCGCGGACTGGAATGATTGCCTTAATCTTGGAGGTGGTGAAAGCGCGATGGTCTCGTTCCTGCACTACTGGGCTCTGCAGGAGTTCATCGAAGCCGCCCGCTGGCTCAAGAGATCGGATGACGTTCAGACCTACACCACGATGGCGGAGAAAGTGCGAGCCGCCTGCGAGCGAGAACTCTGGGACGGGGAATGGTACATCCGCGGTATCACCCGCAAGGGGATAAAAATCGGAAGCAAGACCAACCAGGAAGGAAAGATCTTCCTGGAGAGCAACAGCCTCGCCGTCCTTTCCGGCGCGGCATCCCCCGAACGGGGGCAGATGTGCATGGATGCCGTTTACAAATACCTCTTCTCGAAGTATGGCATTCACCTGGTCTGGCCGGCGTTCAGCACACCGGACGACGATATCGGCTACGTTACGCGAGTCTACAAGGGAATAAAGGAGAACGGCGCAATCTTCAGCCATCCCAATCCCTGGGCAATGGTTGCCGAATGCAGGCTCGGCCGAGGCAACCGGGCTATGGAATTCTATGACGCTCTCCTCCCCTACAACCAGAACGATATGATTGAAATCCGGGAAGCAGAGCCCTATTCCTACTGCCAGTTCATCATGGGAAAGGACCACACAGCGCACGGCCGGGCGCGGCATCCCTGGCTGACCGGAAGCGGCGGATGGGCGTATTACGCAGGCACGCAATGGATGCTCGGCATCCGGCCCGGATACGACAGCCTCATAATTGATCCATGCATTCCGGCGGATTGGAAAGAGTTCGAAATTGAGCGTACCTGGCGCGGTGCCACTTACAAGATCACTGTGGAAAACCCCCGGGGAGTGCAGAAGGGAGTGAAGAGCATCTGTCTGAACGGCACAATGCTGCCCCATCCCATTCCCGCGCAACCTGTCGGCTCCGTGAATGAGGTCGTCGTTGTTATGGGTTAAGGAGGTCAAACATGCTCGTTATCTTGAAGGACAACTATGATGCCATGAGCAGAGAAGCTGCTCTTATCGTTGTTGACAGGCTGCGCAAGAAGCCCAATCTGGTACTCGGCCTGGCAACCGGAAGCACGCCTCTCGGGCTTTACAGGGAACTCATTCGGATGCACGTGGATGAGGGACTTGATTTCTCGAAAGTTGTGACCTTCAATCTCGACGAATATGTAGGGCTATCCCCCCGTCACGACCAAAGCTATCAGTATTTCATGCGGGAAAATCTCTTCAAGCACATTAATATCCCGCAACAGAATATCCATCTGCCGGATGGAATGGCACAGGACATCGACGGATTCTGCGATTGGTACGAATCGGAGATCAGCAAAGCCGGCGGGATTGACCTCCAGGTTCTCGGCATCGGGCCCAACGGACATATTGCGTTCAACGAACCGGGCTCATCCCTGGGATCGCGCACTCGCATCAAAACGTTGACCGAGAACACAATGAGAACCAATGCGCGATTCTTCAAGGATATTCTCGAGGTGCCGAAATACGCCATCACCATGGGTGTCGGCACGATCATGGACTCGAGAGAATTGCTCCTCCTGGCAAACGGTGCCGGGAAGGCAGACGCGATCAGGGCAGCTGTCGAAGGTCCGTTAACCGGACAATGTCCCGCATCAATCATCCAGCTGCATCGCAAGACTTTTGTGATCCTGGACCGCGAAGCAGGTTGCAAGCTGAGCGGTTCCTACCCCGGAACATGGCGTTCTTCGTTTTTGCTTGACCGATAAAGGAGGCCTCCATGGCTGACTGCCTTTGCATCTTTGAAGATGAGCGCGTGGAACAGCTCTTCCCACTGACGTATTTCCGCCCTGTCTATGACCTGCGATGCGGCATCATGTCGCTGCGCGAGAAGATCCTGAGTGCTTACCCACACGCGGTGGCCAGTCTGCACTGCCGCGGCTACCTCGCAGAGGTGGTCCAGGAGCGCACTGTTGCAATGGCAGTGAACCAACTTCCTGCCACACGGTGCCTTTTCCTGAATGGGCGTGTCATTGCCGATGACAATCTCGCCAGGAAAATTCCGCTTCGCGGTGAAGACCGGCTCTATCTCTCCGGCGAGGGCACCCTGGTCGCAGCCCGCGTCACATGTACCCCGGGAGGCAGTCCGCTCTCCTCCTACCTCCAGGCCCGTATCTCGGCTGGACACCTGATCACCGCAAGCGACTTCTCTTCCCTCCCCACGGAGCAGGTCGATGTCACGATCGCGGCCTATCCGTGGGATCTGGTCAATGCAAACGGCCAGCAGATCAGTGAGGACTTCTCCCGACTCATGAAGGACAAGAAGAGAAAGGGAACCAGGATCCGGGGGAAGGTGTATCCTGGGGCCCGTCTGCTGGAACGAAAGGACATCTTCATCGGGGAAGGATCAAAGGTCAAGCCCGGGGCAGTGTTGGACGCAGAGAATGGCCCCATCTTCATTGGCAAGAATGTCACGATTTATCCGAACGCGGTGATCGAAGGGCCAGCCTATGTAGGCGACGGGACGCTGATCAAGATCAGCGCGAAAATCTATGAAAGCACGAGCATCGGAGAGGTCTGTAAGGTGGGAGGCGAAGTGGAAGCGTCCATCATCCACAGTTATTCCAACAAGCAGCACGATGGCTTCCTCGGGCACTCGTACCTGGGCATGTGGGTGAATCTCGGAGCAGACACGAATAACAGCGATCTGAAGAACAACTACGGATCCGTCAAGGTCACGATCAACGGGCGACAAATCGATAGCAAGTCCCAGTTTGCCGGGCTGATCATGGGAGACCACTCCAAGAGCGGCATCAACACCATGTTCAACACTGGAACCGTGGTGGGAGTAGGCTGCAACGTGTACGGCGGAGGATTTCCGCCAAAGTACATTCCTTCTTTTTGCTGGGGAGGGAGCGAGGAGCTGGTGACATATAATCCGGACAAGTGCCTCGATGTGGCCCGCAAGGTGATGGCGCGGCGAAAAGTCCAGATAACCCCGGCCGAGGAACGGCTGTTCAGGGCACTCTTCGACATGACGAAGGCAGAACGAGAGGCCCTGGGGTAAAGACGACCTAGCTCCCTTTCCATAGTAAGCTGCTCCCTGTGCCCCCTGGTGTTGTCACCCCGGGGGCTTGTTTTTTTCGTTTATTCATGCTTATCTTTCCTTGTCAAGGACAGGGAAGCCTTATGCAACCGTGGAGCATTCTCAGGTTCCAGTTCGGGCTCCACTCGCGTTCTCGGGCCCGCTCCTTTTTCATCCTGCTGGTTTCTGACTCGGACCCCCGCGCCTCGAACGCGCCGAAACTCCTTGACTAGGA
>JAGDMJ010000224.1 GCA_017860555.1 Bacteroidota bacterium | reverse complement strand
TATGAAGTTGGCTTTTCCAGCCCCTCGCACTTCGCGAAGGCATTCAAGGAACAGTTCGGCCTGTCTCCTTCAGAGTACATGACTCAGAGATCCGAAGCTCACTGATAGGACGATTCTTCTGGTCCCACGGCCGGGTTGGCATACTGGCAGATGTGGGGTGGGTGGGGCCGGCATTCTACTATGCCTGCCGTGCTGAGAGGCATCCGGGAGAACGCAGACAGAAAAGCCCGGACAGGACTGCCCGGGCAAGTACAGGCTTCTTCGCCACGAAGTCTATCGGACCTGGATATTGCCGTTGCTGACCGCCTGATACGGAGAGTCAAGACCGTAGTATGGAAGTACGGGTATGAGGGCATTGATATAGTCACTTGGATCCATGCCGTAGAAGCCATACAACTGCATGATAGCCGGTGAATCTATTGCGATGAGGGCAGAGATGCAGTCGGGAAGAGCGTTCTGTCCTTCTCCTCCATCGACGATCACCAGGCATCCGATGGGAGTTGGACCAAACGCGGGTGGAAAGAGATCCACCCCTTTGGTGACCTCAAACATCACTTTCGCCATCCTCCCCACCGCAGGATTCTCTTCCACAATTAGCTGGATCATCTTTCCCGAAAACTCCGGGAAATCACCCGGCAATGGTGTGCCTATCTTGCGCGTTGTGATATTCCCGGAGACGACATTCCCCTGCTCGAGCATTGCACTCAGGCTCATGTTGGTAAACAGCGTCCAGTGCTTTTCGGAGGCTCCGTTTGTGGCGTGCAGAAAAACGTGGACGTTCCCCGAGACGGAATTGACCCACGGTCCGCCCTTTCCGAGACCAGCCAGAGGATCCGGCGCCGAAATCGCAGCCTCGTTTGGCGACGCCACCGGACCAGGGTTATCCGAACACCCCGCAAGCACAAACGCCAACAATGTCATCAGCAACTGTATTCTGCAGAGCTTTTTCATGACATTCTCCTTCATGATGTTATGGGACGTACTGGCGGCAGACTATCCCTTGCCGTCATTGAGTTCGTGGAAATTTGCAATGCTGCTTTGAACGTACCGTCACTTCCCTTCCGACCTCGGGCCAGGCGGTTCCCTCGGCAGAGAGGTCTTCATGCGGAAAGCCGAGGGCGTGATCCCGAATCTCTGTCGAAAGACCTTCCCGAAATGCGAACTGCTCTTGAAGCCCACGAGGGTCACGATAGATTCTATGGGCAGAGGCCCCGGCAAAAGCTCACGCGCTATCTCCAGACGTTTCCCCAGGATGTACTCGTGCGTTGACTGCCCGGTCAACGCGCGCAATTTCCGGTTCAGGTGCATCCGGCTCATGCCTGCAGTGGCTGCCGCAACTTCGGTCGTGAATTCCGGATTGGATTGCTGTTCCGTAACGATCTTGTGGAATTCATTCAGAAACATCCGATCCCTTGCGGAAAGAGGAGGCTTCTCCGGTGCGGGATGCAGGATGCGATCAAGAGCATCAAATAGAGGATTTCGGGGCATGGGAGGACCCCTTTGTTCTGTGTGGGAGGCAGCGCTGACGTAAGGTTACGATCCCTCCGTCCCCTGTTCTCTCTTGACTGTAACATTCTCTCTCGGAAGTGTAACATTCCCGGCATTCACCTTGACAGTGCCGTCCGGGCTGTCTATATTCTGCCGGGAGCAGAGTCCCAAGCGCCTCTGGCGATTGGGTAAACCGTGTGCTGATCAATACAGGCTGTCCCCCCGGGAGGATCACATGCGATCTTTCTCGCTTGCCCGCATCCTGCTTGGCGCCACCCTCGTTCTCCTTGCTCTTCTCAGTTTTGCGCCTCAAACCAAGGCACAGGCACAACTCCCAGCCCGCGTGAGCACTGCGTCCAGCCGCAGTGAGCGACAACTCTCACTTCGCCAGCCGGATATCGCTGTCACGTTCGACAGATTCTGGGTGGTGGCGGGTCCCCGGGAGGTTCACCGGCGCAAGGATGGTATGCTCTGGGTGGTTACAGCGGGTGGCCTCTATCGCCACGACGGTTACGAGGAGCGGTATTTCCACGAACCCTGGGACAAGCCGGAATCACGAATGGCCAGTTTTCTCGCTTGTGGCGCGGAGGATGAGAGCGGCAACCTGTGGCTCGGAGCACAGTACGGCTTTCAGAGGTTTGATGATCGCACCGGAGGATTCGAACGGTTCACCACCGTAGCCGGCGAGCCGGCAACGATCAGCAACAACACCGTCTGCTGCATGTGCCCCGATGGCAAGGGCAGCATCTGGGTGGGGACGCTCCGTGGCTTGAACAGGTTCGATTGCACCACGCATGCTTTTCAGCGCTTCCTCAGAACTCCAGGTGATGCGAATTCTCTCCTGTGTGATACAGTTCTTCACGTGAAAGTGGGGAGAGACGGAAGAGTCTGGGCCGGATCACGCCGCGGCCTCTCGGCATACGATCCCGCAGCCAACCGCTTCACCAACTTTACGACGGCCACTCCTCCCCCGTTCCGCCTCCCCTCAAATGAGATCTTGTGCCTGCATCCTGACAGAGATGGAATTCTCTGGTTCGCGACAACGCGTGGGATCAGCGCTTTTGATTTCGCCAGGGGCACTTCGCGCTTCTTCCCGACAAGACCGGCAGAGCCCTCGGGCCTCCATGATAGTCTTGTCACCTCCATGGCTGAGGACGACATGGGCAACTTCTGGCTGGGAACTGCCACCCATGGCCTGGTTCGCCTCGACCGAAGCCTTGGAGTGTTCACCTACTACCTCGATGCCCCGGCAGCAGCCTCGATATCCACCCTGTCCAGGTGGAATGTTCCTGTGGCCCAGATGCGATCGGTGAGGCACATCGCCCACGAGCGGGCTGGCAGCGGAACACAGCCTGGAAGTCCGGACATTCTCTGGGTGATCGCTGACGGGGCGGTCTGGCGCGTTGCAGTCAGCCGCCAACATTTCGCCGTCGTGACTCCGAAGCCCGTTGAGCTCCGACCAGGGGAAATGTTGCGACCCATATCTGCTGTGGGCAGCCGCTACTTCTGGACAACTGTCCCCTTCGGCGAGGTTGTGCAAATCGACCTGCAAACACTTCGCCTGAAGATCTTTCCGGTGACCGATAGGCCGCCAGGCGACCTGCAAATGGTCAATGCTGCCATGACGCCTGATGGCACATCCTGGCTTGTACTCTTGCCCAGGCTCTACAGGTTCAATGCCCGGAAGGGAACGTTGGACCCCGTGCCGGGCATAGACAGGGCCAGCTATGTCTGCGCAGGACGAGATGGTCCCCTCTGGTTCTCCTCACCGAGCCCGGAACATGCAAAACCTGTCCTCGCCCGAGTCGATCCCGGAACAGGGCTCGTAACACGGTATGACCGGGACACGCTGCCCGGGGAGGGATTGCTTACCGGCGGCGTGAGGTCGATGATTGAAGACACAAACGGAGAGATCTGGTTTGGCACCTTCGGGCAGGGGCTGTTCCGCTTTGATCCACGAACAGAGCGCTACCGCCGTTACTCCAGCGCGCCCGGCGCAACCGGGGCACTCAAGATGACGGTCATTCGAGCGCTCCTGATGGATTCTACGGGCACGATCTGGATCGGGACAGATTCCGGTTTGCACCGCTACATCAGAGAGACGGACAGCTTCGAGCGCTTCGCGGCGACCGGGCAGGAGTCCAATGACCAGGGACATTTCATCCGCGGGATGGCTCTGGATCAGAAGGGCGATCTCTGGTTAGCCCACGCCAGCGGAATCAGCCGGTTCGATCGCACGCGCTCGCGTTTCCAGGACTTCACCGAGGTAGACGGCCTCCGGCGCACTCAGTATGCCAGGGCGCTCTTTGAGCCCGTCAGCCGGACGATGTATGTCACCGACACAGACGGTTCCATTGTTGCGTTCCGGCCCGAGGATTTACCTTCACCGGGGGCTTCCGGCAGGGTGATCTTGACAGACTTCCGAGTGTTTGAAAACAGCATTCCGCTCCCGATGCCAATCCATCGGATCCGCGAAGTAAGTCTCTCCCATAATCAGAACTTTTTTTCCTTCCGGTTCTCAGCACTTGAGTTTCTACGCATCAATACGATCAACTACGCCTACAAGATGGAGGGGTTTGACCGCGACTGGGTCCAGGCGGGGACGCGTGCCTATGCCGGCTACACAAATCTTGACCATGGCAGCTATCTCTTTCAGGTCAAGGCAACAGACGCAAATGGCGTGTGGAGTGACAGCATCACAACTTTGTCCGTCATTGTGCATCCCCCCTGGTGGAAAACACGCTGGGCCTACGCCCTCTTTACACTCCTGGCAGCTTCGGCACTGTACGGTACCTGGCGATACGACCGCCGCCGGGTCCAGCTACGGCATCAATTGGAGATGAAAGGCTTCGAAGCCCGGAAACTCCTTGAAGTAGACCAGTTGAAGGCCCAATTCTTCGCCAATATCTCGCATGAATGCCGCACACCGCTGACCCTCATCCTCGGGCCTGCCGAAAAGATATCATCTCATACGACCGATCCCGATGACCGGAGAGATCTCGAGACGATCCAGCACAACGCCCACAATCTGCTCAACCTGATTAACCAGCTCCTCGATCTCTCCAGGCTCGACGCCGGACATATGGTGCTGCAGGTCAGCTCTATGGACCTCGTGCCGTTGCTTCAACGGATCGTCGCATCCTTCTCTTCCCTGGCTGACCGGAGAAAGATCACGCTGGTCTTCAATCCGCACGAACGGTCGCTGGCCGCTTTCATCGATCAGGAAAAATTGGAGAAGATCGTAACCAACCTGCTCTCCAATGCCTTCAAGTTCACCGGACCCGGAGGAGAGATTGTAGTGACCCTCAGGCGCCGGATTGAAAGTGATGAATCCATTGCTCCTGACGGAGAACACAGAGCGGACACAGGTTGGGCAGAAATCTCCGTCTCGGACACCGGGATGGGCATCCCGCGGGATAGGCTCGGCAAGATCTTCGATCGCTTCTACCAGGTAGACAGCTCCTCCACGCGCCGGCACAGTGGAACGGGGATCGGCCTCTCGCTGACAAAAGAGCTGGTCGAGCTTCACCGCGGGTATATCAATGCAACTAGCAAGGAGGGAGAGGGCAGTACATTTGTTGTCGGATTTCCGCTTGGGGATGAGATGTACACCCCGGACCAGATCATGGAACCCGCGCCCGGGACGACTGTATCGGCTGAGGCCCTGGGAATGGAGGTCCAGGAAGAGGAAGCATACCCGACCGATGAGAGATCGGAGGAAACAGGGGGGCCACCCGCTGCCCCGCTGGTGCTCATGGTGGAGGACAACGTGGAACTGCGCCGGTATATCCGTGGATACCTGGAAGAGAGCTACCGGGTTATCGAGGCAGGAGATGGTGTAAAAGGGATGGAGAGCGCATTCGCGTGGATACCCGATCTCGTCATCACGGATATCATGATGCCGCGGATGGATGGTGTTGAGCTATGCCGGCGTTTGAAGAACGACGAGCGAACCAGCCACATTCCTGTCATCCTCTTGACTGCCAGGGCCTCCGGCGAGAGCAAGGTGGAAGGGTT
Source organism: Bacteroidota bacterium (assembly GCA_017860555.1). Classification (GTDB taxonomy): domain Bacteria; phylum Bacteroidota; class Ignavibacteria; order UBA10030; family UBA6906; genus JAGDMJ01. The sequence goes on along the minus strand of JAGDMJ010000224.1, from coordinate 505 downwards.
TGAAACCGGAGCAGACGATTACATCATCAAGCCGTTTGATGCGAAAGAGCTGCTCGTGAGAGTACGCAATCTCATTGAGATCAGGCAGGCACTGCGGAAGAAATTCCGTGAAAAGGTGGTCCTCGAACCCGCGGATATCCCTCTCTCTTCGGCCGATGCGCGTTTCCTGAAGAGACTGATGGATACTATCGAAAAGCGGATGGCTGAACCGGATTGTGATACGGAAACCCTCGCAGGAGATATGTGTTTGAGCAGAATGCAATTGAACAGGAAGGTGCATGCTCTCAGCGGCCAATCCACGCACGAGTTCCTCAAAATCCAGCGTCTGAAGCGCGCTGAGCGGTTGCTTCGTCACCACCACGGCAACATTTCAGAGATCGGCTACGAGGTAGGCTTCGCTAGTCCGTCTCATTTCGGGCAGGCGTTCAAAGAACGGTTCGGGATGACGCCGTCGGAATACGCGGAGAAATATCCGGAAGAGAACAGCCAGGAACGTGAGGGCGGC
>JAGDMJ010000223.1 GCA_017860555.1 Bacteroidota bacterium | reverse complement strand
TCGCAGAGCCCCACCCGAGTCGGACCGGACCCGGACCTCCCCGGAAATGGGAGGAATCGAGCCGAGGATCGTCCGCACGATGGTGGTTTTGCCTGCGCCGTTGGGCCCCACGATCCCGAGATACTCCCCGGGCAGAATGGAGAAGGAAATATCGTTGAGGACAATCTTCCTCCCGTAGCCGAGCGTGGCATGGCTGAATTCGATAATTGGATCCATGGTCCTGTCTACCGTAGGGTCGCTGCCATTGTCGAGATATTGTGATCCATCAGAGCAATGTAATCCTCCGCCCCGTCCACCCCGCCGACCGACGTTGGAAGCTGCAGCACTTTGGCGCTTGTCGACCGCGCAATCTGTTCCGGCGCGCTCATATCATAGAACGGCTCCACGATGATCGCCTTGATGTTCCCCTGCCGGCAGAGCTGAATGAGTTCAGAAGTGTGGCCTGGCGTCGGCGCAATGCCCGGCAATGGCTCCACCTGTCCTGCAATGACCAGCCCTAGCCAGTTGGCAAAGTAACTCCAGCTCTTGTGGAACGTGATGATCCTGGATCCGGCAAAAGGTTTCATCTGCGCCTGCCATTCCACGATCTTTGCATCCAGCTTCTTCAGGTATGCCTCGGCATTGCCGCGGAAAAAGGCCTCGTCCACGGGAGAGGCCTTTGTCAACGCGTCAACCATCTCCCCGGCAACAATTCGGATATTGCGAGGATCAAGCCAGTAGTGCGGGTTGCCGTACCGGTGCACATCTCCCATGCCGGCATTGACAGCAGCGGGGACTTCCATCTTCTGAATTGCCCTGGAAAGGTCCACGACGTTCAGGTTAGCGTTGCGCGACCCATCCACCAGTTGCGGAGCCCAGAGCTCGAACTCCATGCCGATGATGAAGAAAATATCGGCGGATTTGAGCTTCATCATGTAACTTGGCTTCACATCCACGAAATGCGGGTTCTGGTTTCCTTTGACGATGAAGTCCACCTTCACCTTGTCTCCGCCGATCCGCTGCGCGAAATCCGCCAGGTCAGGTAATGAGGTTACAACCCTCACGTCGGCACGGGAGAGAGAAAGGGAGGCAAGTGCAAGAACGAAGCAGAGCAAGCGATTCATGATCCGACCTTCTTGTCTTTGATACACATTGTTGACATTCGTCTAAAAGGGATGCGCCTTATGCGGCCCCAGAGAAAACAGGACTTGAAGAACAATCGTGTTCACCACCGTCGCTGTTCCCGGCGCCTCCGTTCTGAAATGCTGATACTCAAGCCTCAGGCCCAGTGTCTCTTCCACCGGATAATACCCGGCGAACACAGATACACCGGTAGTCCTGTCATCGTTGCTGTACGGTGCCTCGCTCCAATCATACCGTGCCCCGAGGCTATACAGTTTGAAGAACTGATAGTCCGCATAAACATAGAACCCGGAGGAGTTGATCGTCCGTGCTTCGGGATTTCCCGCGGCATCCAGAAACGGCTGGAAGGCCTGGTCTTGAGCAGCCGAACGCGTATTATACAGATATTCCCCCTGGAGCACGAGCGCGGTGTACATGCTGGGTTTGTATTTGTATTTAAAGTCGCCATTCACGTACCAGAAACGGTCTCTATGAAAAGGGTCGTGGATGCCGGTCAGGGTGCTCAGGCCCACTTCTAGGTCGCTCTCATCGGTGAGCGAGAAGAACCCCATCAGGCGAGCCGAGTTTGCGTAAAAGGGTTTACTGCCGCTGGTATCGGAGATTCCGGCGGCTTCCTCGATCGTTCCGCCTCGGAGCACATCCAGGGTGAGCCTGCTGTAGACATCTCCGGTCGGCAGCAGAATGCTCGCGGAGATGCCGAGGTCATTCAGCCCCTCCTCTCCCAGAAAGCGCGTCTGAGAAAGCGGCTGGGTGACGAAAGGCCAGGCATGCGGGTGAACCAAGTTGAGTTTGCCGTATTCCACCCGGTATTTTCCAAACCGGAGATTCAGGTCGAGCGGGAGCCCGCGGAAGACTGTTGCATACAATTCCTCAATACCCAGGCTGGCCGCCTCGATGTCCGGACCGGGAAGTGTCAGGACAACATCCGCCCTGGAAAAAGGATTCAGATACGATTGTATGACCAGCTCAAGTTCCTGAAATTGAAAATCGGGCTGGCTGAATTCCCGTTTCCCCTGGGAGAGTTTTTCACCGTCATTCGACTCGATCAGGAAGCGGGGAATGACGCTGATGTCCGGGTTGAGTGTCGTCTGAGACAGTCCGAGATTCGAAAGCGCCGCCACCACAACGAGCAGGGGCGCAAACCGGGCAAGGCCGTGCATGATGCCTCCAACAGGTGTAACACGGTAAGACTCTGCACCCATTACTGCGAGGAACTACAGTGGTTCAGCTCCAAGACAAAGGAGGGCCGCGTGTGCCGGTGAAAAGACAGTCGGAAGAAAGGTATCGCTCGTTGAGAAAAGGGACGGCCCTCAGGAAAAGGGAGATTTCTGCATCCGGGACGAGCGACAATGCCGGAGTTGAGATCCGCTGCGAAGATTGGACACAGGCCAGGCAAGGGTGCAGAGTGTCAAACGGAACATGAACTTCAAGCGCTCCGCAGTCATGGCTTGCCAATGCAGTCCGACTTCCGGAATCCGGCGCCATGTCATCCGTATGCGCCGCTTCCATGAGAAGCCCCGTCATGATCTGGGCAAAGAGCACAAAAAAAGCAGTCCGCGGCCGAGTCACCTATGTCCCTGTCCGGTTAGGTTGAACCCAATATAGTAAAACCCCTTCTCTTTCGAAAATGTCCCTTGTTTTCAATGGCAGATTCCCGTATTATTTATCTGCTCAACGCTCTTTCGAATCCCCGTTTGTGACCGGTGGTCCGTTCTCCCCGCTTTTCTTTATTGTTCATACCGGAAGGATCTCTATGAGAAAGAACCTGATGTTCCTGCTTCTTTGCGCCCTTGTGCTCTTCTTGTCGTTTGCCGGGCGCAACATGGACGAAGGGATGTGGCTCCTCAATACGATCGGAACGCTTCCGGTCGCTGAAATGAAAAAGCATGGGCTTGAGCTCACCCCTGAGCAGATCTACAGCCCGAACGGCCCGAGCCTGAAGGATGCTATCGTGCTTCTCGGAGGCGGGACCTCGTCCTTTGTTTCGGCTGAAGGTCTTATGGTCACAAACCACCACGTGGCCTTCGGTGGCATTCAATCGCTCAGCAGCCTGAAGACCGACTATCTCAAAGACGGCTTCTGGGCAAAGGCGCGTGAGGAGGAGCTCTCCACGAATTATACGGCCCAGATCGTTACGGAAATCAGAGATGTGACCGCGGAGGTGCTCTCAGCGGTGAACGACACCATGTCGGCTGAGAAACGTACAGCGGCCATCCGGGAGAGATCCCGCGAGATCGAGAACACCGCCAAAGGAAAGAGTGACCTCACCTATCGGGTGAGCGATATGTACAGCGGCGTAAGTTATTATCTCTTCGGATTCCAGACGCTGACGGATGTCCGTCTGGTATACGCTCCTCCCAGCGCCATCGGCAACTATGGCGGGGAAGTGGACAACTGGATGTGGCCGCGCCACACAGGAGACTTTTCCATCATGCGCGCGTACGTCGGTCCTGATGGAAAGCCGGCGAAACACTCCAAGGACAACGTCCCCTACAAGCCCAAGGTCTTTCTCCCCGTCTCCGCGGCCGGATACGAGGAGGGATCGTTTGCGATGATCATGGGGTTTCCGGGACGAACCTTCCGTTACCGGGAGGCTTCCTCGGTAGAGCTCTCCCGGGACCAATCGCTCCCGCTGACCGTGGACCTCTACAAGACCCGGATGGAGATTATCGACGCAGCCAGCAAGGCTGACCGCACCGTCGCAATCAAATATGCAGGCAAAGTGCGCGGCGTCGCAAACACGTACAAGAATTATCTCGGTACGCTGGAAGGAATGCGGCGCGCCGATCTCCTCAGCATCAAGAAGATGGACGAAGAGAGGTTCACGGCGTACGTCAATTCCTCGCCAGAACTCGCCGCGAGGTATGGCGCGCTCCTGGCGGACATGGCGAAAGCAAATGCTGAGTTGAAGACCTTCAACAGAAAGAGCATTTTCCTGAGCAACCTGACCGGCGGCGTGGACATGATCCGCATTGCCAACAGATTCAGAACCTATGCGCAGGGCCCGCAGGGCGAGAAAGAGCAAACCACAGTCCGCGAAGCCGTCGCCACAGCCTTCAAGAATTTCGATCTCAACCTGGAAAAGACCCTGCTGACCGCCCTGATTCTCAAAGGAGCCGACCTCCCGGCCGACCAGCAGGTGATGGCGCTGCAGGAAATCTATGGAAGTAAGACGGGGGCGGAGCGGGTGGAAGAGGTTACGGAGTTCGTTGACGAACTGTATGAGGAGACCCTGCTCTCCACGCCCGAAGGATGCGAAGAGCTTCTTGCAAAGGGCGCGGAAAAAATCGTCAAGGATGAGTACGCGCAGTTTGCCGAAAAGATCGACGCCGAACAGGCCCCGGTCACCGCCAAAATGAATGCCTACAATGCAACCATCGGCAAGCTCCGCGCCAAGTATGTGGAGGCGAGGCTTGGCTGGAAAAAGGGGGAGCTGATCTACCCAGATGCCAACCGCACGATCCGCTTCACATACGGACAGGTGAAGTCCTTCAAGCCACGCGATGCCGTCAGGTACAGCCACCTCACCACGCTGACGGGCGTGATGGAAAAAGCGAGCGATGAGGATCCCTTCACCGTACCCGCAAAGCTGAAGGGGCTCTGGCAGAAGAAGGATTTCGGCCGCTACGCCGATCCTCAGAGCGGTGACATTCCCGTGGCCTTCATTGCCGATCTCGACATTACGGGGGGCAACTCCGGCAGCCCGGTGATCAATGGACGGGGAGAGCTGATCGGATGCGCATTCGACGGCAACTGGGAAGCCGTAGTAGGCGACTATCACTTCCAGCCGGAACTGAACCGCACCATCGCGGTGGATGCGAGGTATATGCTCTTCGTGCTGGACAAGTATTCCGGCGCCCAAAATATCCTGAACGAGCTGGTGATACGATGGGGGGGCCAGACGGCGACCCGGAGTGAAGAGAAACCGGTGGGGACGCATTAACTGGCCGACCCGCTCGCTCTCATGGGCCGATTGGCGATCTATATTGAGCACGCACCGTGTCCGGCGGGAAACCGCCGGACTTGGTGTTTCTGTTGGTAACCTGAGTCAGGAGATACGGAAGGATTCTCAAAAATCCCCAGCACGATGAGCTCTCCCCTGCTTGGCACTCACACGTCCGTTTCCGGCGGCATCCACACCGCCTTCGCACGCGCCGCCAGCATTGGCGCCACTACGATGCAGATCTTCGTCAAGAACGCCAACCAGTGGTACGCCAAACCGTGCACCGATGACGACGTTTTGAAATACCGCGAGGCGGAGGCGCGGTCGCACGTCGGTCCGGTGATCGCGCATGCGGCTTATCTCATCAATCTCTGTGCGGCCAATCCTGCCATCCGTGACAAATCGCGCAAGGGCTTCGTCGATGAACTCCGGCGCTGCGAGATGTTCGGCATTAAAGCGCTCGTGGTTCACCCGGGGGCACACGTTGGCGCGGGCGAGGACGAAGGGATCGCGTGCATCGCCGAATCGCTGAATGTCATGCACGAGCAGACCAGAGGCTTCCGCACGCTCAGCGCCCTGGAGACCACCGCCGGACAAGGCACAACGCTGGGCTACCGGTTCGAACATCTCCGGCGCATCATCGACCTCGTCGAAGACCCGGAGCGCATGGCCGTCTGTATCGACACCTGCCATCTCTTCGCGGCCGGATACGCTGTGCACACACGGGACGGATGGGAGGCAGTCATCAAAGAGTTCGGTCAGGTCGTTGGCCTCAACCGGCTGGTTGCAGTGCACGTGAACGACTCCATGAAACCCTTCGGCTCAAAGCTGGACAGGCACGAGCACATCGGCAAGGGGCTCATGGGATTGGAAGGGTTCCGGGCACTGATGAACGATCCCCGGCTGGCGAACATCCCCAAAATCCTCGAGACCGACAAGAGCGAAGATTTGCA
>JAGDMJ010000222.1 GCA_017860555.1 Bacteroidota bacterium | reverse complement strand
CGGTCCATTTCCCCGGTTGAGTACACCTATACCCGGTTCAACTTCACGACACAGCAGTTTCTGAGCCTGGTGATCTCCTTGAACTTCACGCTCTCCGCGGGGGTGCAGCTTGCTGCAACCTGTAAGCTGCTCGCGCCTGTGATGGACCTGGATATCACGGTGGTCACCGTCGTGACGGGGGTCGTCATTCTTCTGTACACCTTTATGGGAGGCCTCTGGGCAGTTTCGATCACTGACGTTGTGCAGGGGGTCATACTTCTCAGCATTACGTTCATCGTCATGCCCCTGGCCCTCGGGTTGATCGGCGGACTGGACAATCTGATCGCGGCGATGCCTGCGCTGTCGTTCGATCATTTCTACAACGGCGTACACTACACCGAACACTGGCTGGTTTCGATCTTCATCATCATGTGCCTCGGCACCGCTGCCGGCGCGGCCCAGCGCTTTTACAGCGTGAAGGACGAGCGGGACGCGAAGCGGGTCGGGAAGCTTGCAGGAGGGTTGTTCCTTACGGTTCCTTTTGTCTTCGGCATCCCGCCTCTCGTGGCCAGTATCTACTGGCCCGATCTTTCACAGGTGGAGTTCTTCAAGCCGTACATCGGCAAGAACCCTCAGGATCTCGTCTTCATCGGCCTTTGCCTGCAGCTGCTCCCGAACGGGCTCATCGGAGTTTTCCTGGCGGCGATGCTCGCGGCCACAATGAGCACACTAAGCTCCGTGTACAACATGGTGTCGTCGATCCTCTCCCGTGACATCTATCAGGGATGGATCAGGCCCCAGACCTCCGATACAGAGCTGCTGAAGGTCGGAAGGCTCTTTTCCATCGGCCTGGGGCTGTTCGTGACGATCATGGCGGTTATCTTCGTCAACAGCCAGTTTGGCATCTTCAATCTCATGCAGGAGTTCTTCACGCTGCTGAACATCCCGGTCGTTGTCCCCACAGCGTTCGGGTTGCTCTTCCGCCGGGTGCCCAAGTGGTCAGCTGTCGCGGCCATCGGGTGGGGGCTCATTGCGGGGCTCACGGCACGCTTTGTCCTCGACTGGGATATCGGCCCGAAGGTGTATGTGGCGTTTGTGACCTCCTTCGGCATCTTCTCGTCCTCGTACTGGCTGGGGATCCTGTACAAGAAGAACCGTCCCGCGCTCTGGGGCATTGGCGCCGTTGTGGCAGTCATCCTGGGCCTGCTCTGGACGGGCACGCTCCCCGAGCAGGCTGAAGAATGGCGGCGGACTCTTGCCATAGCATGTGCACTCGTCATGGGGCTGAGCCTTGTTGGTTTCGCAAAGCTCTTTACGATGGAGACGGAGGCAGAAAGGGAGATGGTACGGGAGTTTTTCAAGAAACTTGACACGCCGGTGGATGTGGCCCGTGAAGTGTTCGGTGCAGGGAAGCGGCAGGTGTCAACCTTCCCGCTGGTCGGCGGCACCACGGTTGTCATGGGGCTGCTCATGAGCCTGATCCTTTTCACTCCGCTTACGGGCACCGAGCCGTTGATCCTGGGGATCATCATAACCATCATGATCGTCTTTGGGATTCTCATGTGGTATTTTGGAAAGAAATCGGAAATCCGGAGCGCGCAACAGTATCTGGACCGGGCCGGCGAAGGGACCACGGAGACAAGTACCACCGAAAAGAGGCCGCGGTAGGCAGGGACCGTTTCGTCGATGGGTCACGCATGCCGCTCGCCCCCTGCGACGGGCGGAACGGGTCGGTGGCACCGTCACGTCCCCGGTGGATGCTCCCGATGTTTCATGGCCGGCCCGGGCTGGCTGCGCCGTAACACCGCCGGGAGTTGGCATTCACGCGGGTTTCACGTGTTTCATCGGTTGCAGGTAGACATTCAATTCACTATACTTCTTTAGCTCTAATAAAACAGTATTTTATTAGGAGAACGAACATATGCCATCCGATTATACTGTTCCGTCCCTCCGCAGAGCCATTCAGGCGATCGACATGCTTGCTTGTTCGGCTGATGGCCTGTCACTGGCTGAAATGTCAAAACGGCTGAACACCCCGAAAAGCACGTTGTTCCGGATCATGGTGACGCTCCAGGATAACTCGCTCGTCAATCAGGACAGGGGACGCAAAGTTTTCTCGCTGGGGATGAAGTTGGTGGAATGGGGCCATGCGGCGTTGGAGCGGGTGGACCTGAAGCAGGTAGCTCATCCGCACCTCGAGCAGCTTGCCAACGAAACACGCGAGAGCTTCTATCTTGCGGTGCTGGACAACCTTGAAGTCATTCTTATCGACCGTGCGGACACTCCGGAGATGTGGAGGATCGTCGCCCGCCTCGGTTCCCGCTCCCCGGTTCATACCACAGCGACCGGCCAGGTCCTTGTGTCCGAAGCCGGCCCCGAGGTCATCGACCGCGTCATCGAACGGACCGGCCTGAAGAAGTTCACCGAAAAGACCATCACCAATCCCGCCCAGTTCCGGAGGCGCCTCGAGCAGGTGAGAAAGCAGGGCTTCTCGATCACCGACGCGGAATACAAGCCCGACCTCTGCGCTGTTGCCGTACCCATCCGTGACCACCGCAACGGCGTGGTCGCTTCCCTGATGACGGCACTCCCATCCGGCAAGATCAGCAAACACAAAGCGCATGTCCGGGGAATGATCGACGTCCTGAAAGCAAAGGCCGATATCATCTCGCGGGAATTGGGCAGCAAAATCTGACTTTCGAGGAGCCACCATGATCGAACTTGGCATTGTCAGCGATGAATTGACTCCCGACTTCCGGGAAGCCGTGGCGATCGGCCTGGCCTGGGGAATCACACGCTACGAGATCCGCTGCGTCAAGAGCGGGCGCATTCCCGCGGTGGACCCGGCTGAATGGGATGACATCCTGGCGTGTGTCCGGGAGCACCAGCTCTCGGTGACCGCACTCTCCCCCGGCATCTTCAAACACCAACTCTCGAAGAAAGAAGACCTCCTGCGGGAACTGGAGGAAACGCTCCCCGCGACCATCACCATGGCGCGGCAATGCAACTGTCCCCTGATCATCGTCTTCGGCATTCAGCGCGAGAAGAACGAGCCGCCGCAGCATTACCGCGACGTTCTGGATATCCTCCGGCGTGCGGCCCTGGTCGTCCAGAAAGAGGGCCTCCGCATAGCCATTGAAAACGAACCGGGGTTCTGGTGCGATACCGGCGCGAATACCGCCCGCATCATCCACGACGTGAACGTTCCCTCCCTCGGCGCCAACTGGGATCCCTGCAATGCCTACGGCACGATCGAAGTGCCGTATCCGGATGGCTATCGGGCAATCCGTTCCTCGATCTTCAATGTGCATGCGAAAGATACCAAGCGTGGTGCCCTGATCGAATGCGTCCCCGTGGGGAAAGGGGTCATTGACTGGAAAGGGCAGATCGACGCGTTGCTGCGCGACAAAGTCGTCGGCCACATCACCATCGAAACCCATTCGCTCCCCCTGGTGGAAAAATCCAGGGAGAACGTGGAAACACTCCGGCGCCTCATGAGCAATGAAACCATCGCGAAAGGCCAGACCCCATGACCATCAAACGAAGGGACTTTCTCAAGTCTGTCGGCACAGGCGCGGTGGCGGCAGGCCTGTATGTTCCCGGAGTTCCGCCGGTCCTCCCGGGTGAAGACTCTCCCCGGATTCCGGAATCGGGACAAGGTGTTCCGGCCGCCGGGGAGTTGAGCCAGAAACTCCATGCGGACTATTGCTCGGACATACCGGGGTGCGAGTATTACCTGTTGGGAAATGGCCTGATCCAGGCGGTCCTCCAAACGGTTCCGGAAGGGAACCCGCAAACCCACTGCGGACTGTTGATCATGTCGCCGGAGCACTTCGGCCGAAAGGTGAGCACCTTCCTCTACCATCCGGAGCGCGGGCTGGAACGGACCCGTCTCACCGTGACGGTCGACGGCACCGGATATATGCCGGAATTCAAGACCACGAAGGCAAGCTGGAAATACCCGGACCGGGTCCCTGTGCTTGTCGTCGAATGGCAGGCCGGCCCTTGCCGGGTCAAAGAGGAATTCATGTGCCCCACTGGCGTTGCCGTGCTTACCAGAACGGTCACGGTGTCAAACCCGGGGACCAGTCCCTCTAAAGTCTCCGGAACGCTTCTGCTCAGCCCGAACTTCATGTTCTTCGACGAATACGATGTTGACCGCACAAGGATGACGTTGACCGCCCGCGGATATCACCGGATGCAAATGTTCTCCACCGGTCAGGCCACCGCCGGCGACCGGCATATGACGGTGGACTTCGGAAGCATCGCGCCGGGCGAGGAGCGATCGGCGACCTACGTGCTCACGCTTGATCATCCGCGCGAGGACGTGGAGCGGAAGGGAACCGACCGCCTGCGGGCGGAGAGTGTGGAGTACTGGAGCAAGCGCTCTACACTCAACACCAGGCACGAGGGGCTCAACCAGATGTTCCGTGCCTCGCAGATGGGGATTCGCGCCGCTGTGGCAGCGTCCGGCAAAATGGATGGCAGCATCTGGCAGTATAACCAGGAATGGGTGCGGGATCAGAGCTGGGTCGCCCTCGCATCCGTGATGCTGGGCCATACCGACATTGCCCATGCCATGTTTGAGCGGATACTCTCCCTTGAAATTGACGACGAAGGGAAGACCCTGGAATCCAGCAGGCTCCGTCCCCCGGAGCTGTTCGAGCTGGATCAGAACGGGGAAGTGCTCTTCGCGCTCCGCAGCTACTGGACCTGGACCGGGGATGACTCGCACATCCGTCGGCACTGGAACAAAATTGCCGCGATTGCCGACTTCGTGTTGAGGCCGGCCTTCTATGATCCGGCCATCGGCCTCTTGAAGAATTCCCGTGAGTACTGGGAACGGGATGCGAACATGGGGGTTCGCGAAGGGTATGAACTCGTCTACCAGTTGTTCACGGTCATTGGGCTGGATGCAGCGGCTGAAATGGCGCAGCATGTCAAGAAGCCCGAACTGGCTGCTCGCTGGACCGCTACGGCAAAGAAGATCAAGCAGGCCATGCTCTCCCATCCGCAGTTTTCGCTGGTAGACAGCGGTCACTTCACGAAGCGGCGGCAAGCCGACGGCGAAGTGCAGAAGACCATGACTCCCGTGAACCGTAAAAGCATGCCTCCGGGTTCGCCGCTGCGCGAGGAAAGTGTCTCCTACTGCGACGCGGACACGGCGATCGTCCTGCCGATCGCTTTTGAAGTGGTCGATCCGAAAAGTGCGCTCTCGCTCAGCACGCTGAAGTTTGTCGAGCGGCTCTGGAACCAGCGCTGGAAAGGGGGAGGGTACGGCAGGTACGATGCCACCTCAGAGCCCGATTCTCCCGGTCCCTGGCCATTTGCTTCGCTCTTCGTCGCGCGCGCGTATCTCGAGGCCGGCGATCACATGAAGGTCTGGAGGATCCTGGATTGGCTGCAGAATGTGCAGGGAGGAAAAGCCGGCTCCTGGCTCGAATTCTATGGCAAGCGTTCGGTGCCCCCGCTTCCTCCCATTGGGATCGTCCCCTGGAATTGGGCAGAAATGACCATCTTCTTCGTGCACCATCTGCTCGGCATACGGCCATTGACTTCCGGGTTGCTTCTGCGGCCCGCGCTGTTGACAGGCATGGATCTCGTGGAAGCGCGGATTCCGGTGCGTGGGACGGTGCTTCAGCTGGTCGTTCGCAAAACCGAAGGCGAACCGTCGGCAACCGTGGATGGGAAACGCGTCCAGGTCACCGATGGCAGGATCAATATTCCGTTTCCTCGACGGGAAACAGCAGTCGAGTTCGAGCTTCCGGTCGCGGCGGCCTCAGAGGCGAAGCAGGCCGAGTGAATAGTCATTTCCACTTTTGAATTCCGAATCCTGACGTCTCAGAGACCATGACCGTTCTTTTCGGGCGTCAATACAGCCGCGAGCAGATTCTCTCGCACGTTGGCGATCTCCTCCAGGTGGCCGGCACCCGTATGATGGAGTTGCGGGACGGGCTGGAAAACGGGGTGCGTATCGCCGATGTTCGGACGGGCTCCGGGCTGCGGTTCCAGGTTTCGCTGGACCGGGGGATGGATATCTCCATGGCGGAATACAAGGGAACGCCGCTCGCATTCCGTTCCGCCAACGGAGACGTGCATCCGCACCGCTTCGA
>JAGDMJ010000221.1 GCA_017860555.1 Bacteroidota bacterium | reverse complement strand
GGCAAGCCCGGCCCCGATGCCTTTCAGTGCAACTTCGCGAAACTTCGATGGATCGAATGCATGAATCACGGTTCTGGCCTCTATCCGGACCTGACGGACTTCCCGCAGGGCGAATTTTGCCGCGCTGATCTCCATTCCCTTTCGCTCCGCCTCTGCGATGAGCGCCTCTGCCTCGGCCTCTATCGAGGCAAGACTGTCGGCCAGGGAACGCATCCCGGCGGCTGCTGTAAATCCAAGCGGGTTGTCAGTCGTGCTATGACAGTGACTGCACACGGCCTCAGGAGACGTTCCGAGAAGCTCGTGTGATGCCGCGATGATCTCGTGCTTCCCATGACACGACTCGCATTCCGGGAGATTCCGCTGGTCGAAGGCCTTCTTGTGAGGGCTTGCGGCAAAAAGATTCGCATTGATCACATGACATGTCCCGCAGACATTGGAGATAGATTGCACGCCGGGGGGAGCGGCCCCGTGATTGCCGTGGCACTTGTTGCATGCCGGAGCCCCGACATCGTGCCGCTGTAGCAACGCCACACCGTGAACGCTTGCGGCAAATTTCTCGAACTGGTCGGTCGGTATCTTGTATTCCTTCATGTACACGGTATCGCTGTGGCACCGGGCGCAGGTCCGGGGCAGATTCACCGGGTATACTTGCGACTTCACGTCGGAGGGAGGAAGAATGTCATGGCTTCCATGGCAGCTGGCACACTCGGCGGCCTTGAGGTCGCCGCGGGCATTCCGGGCGCCATGCACGCTTGTGCGATACTTCTCAAGCTGGTCGACCGGAAGAGAGGGGTTAAACGTGTGCATAAGCGCCGCGTTGGAGTGGCACCCGCTGCATGTATGCACCACGTTGAGCGGGGACACAGGCGAAGCAGGACTCTTCACGCGCACGATGCCATGGGCGTCATGGCAGGTCACGCACTGGACGACGTGGTTCCCCCCTGCATCGATGGTTTTCCCATGCGCGCTGGTTTGAAGCTTTTCCCACTGGTGAAGCGCAAGCGCCGAACCATACGACTTCATCCGCTCCTCGCTGGAATGGCACTTCGCGCAAGCGCCGGAAATGGCGTCGCCCCTGGGTATTCCAAGGAAGCCCGCTGAAGAATCCATTGCCGCAGCCATGTCGTCGGTTTCGGGCCTGCCGCCATGACAGTCGGCACAGGTGATTCCTTTCTCACGATGCACGTCTCTTTGGAAGAGTGCGGATGGCTTGTCCGACATGGCCCGGTGGCAAATGAAACATTCGTCCCGTGCAGGGGAAGCCATCGCCTGCAGCGACCAGAGGGAAAGTGCCAGGATCGCTGTTTTTCTGGAGTATGTTCTCATGGCAGCCATCCCAGGATCGTGAGGATGATGATATATCCGATAACTCCAATGCCTATGTACGTAACCGCCTTTGTTCGTTCGCCGCGAGCACCCCTCCTGTCAAGGAAGGGAACGAGCACCCAGAGAAGACCCGCTGCGCCAAACAGGAGCACACCCAGAACTTCACCATCGATAAACAGAACCTTCGCAGGGAAGTATTTCAGCGTCTGAAACATGAAGAGGAAGTACCACTCGGGGCGTATCCCCGCGGGTGCGGGGGCAAATGCATCCGCTTTCTTCCCAAGCTCCCAGGGGAAGAAGACAGCAAGGATGGCCAGGATATTCAGAACAATGAGCCAGAGGAGCAGATCACGGAGGAGGAAATTGGGGAAGAATGGCATCTTTCCCGCGTCGTGCGTTTGACCGTTTCCATGACCGAGCGGTTCGCTCATCCCCTGCCGTTGAACAAGGAGGAGGTGGATCCCAAGGAGTACTGTGAAGAGCGCGGGGAAGACCGCGACGTGGAATCCGAAAAAGCGCGAGAGTGTTGCCCCGGTCACATCTTCTCCTCCGCGCAGAAACACCATGAGCGGTTTCCCGATGACGGGGATGACGCCAGCGATGTCGGTACCCACTTTCGTGGCAAAGAAGGCAAGCTCGTCCCATGGCAGCAGGTACCCGCTGAAACCGAAGGCGAGCGCGAGAAAGAGCATCAAAACACCGGTGAGCCAGGTGAGCTCACGAGGCTTCCGGTACGATCGTTCAAAGAACACACTAAACATATGGATCGTGATGGAGAGCACAAACAGGTTGGCCGCCCAGCTGTGGATCGACCGGATGAGCCAGCCGAACTGCACTTTGGACATGATGAACTGGATGCTCTCCCACGCCAGTTGTTCGCTTCCCTTATAGTAGAGCAGGAGGAGAATTCCCGTGGAGACCTGGATGATGAAGAGGAAAAGGGACACGCCTCCGAAGTAATACCAGACCGAACCGCGGTGCACCGGGACATATTTCTTTCCCATGAACTCAACAAGGTTACCCAATTGCACCCGCTCGTCGATGTAGTCAACGATCTGCCGGAGTTTATGTCTCATGTTTTTTTCGAGATGAACACCTCGTCTCCCTGTATGACGACTCTGTATTCGTCGAGCGGACGCGGGGGCGGACCGGAAACGTTCCGGCCGGTCAGATCGTATTTCCCGTTGTGACAGGCACACCAGATCACACCAAAATCGCTGCGGTACTGCACAGTGCAGTCCAGATGTGTGCAGACGGCCGAAAATGCCGCCAGCTGATCGGCGGGTGTCCGGATCAGAATGACCGGCTTGTTCCCAAAACGGACGATGGTGCCGCTGTCCTTCGCAATGTCTGCGAGTTTCCCCACTTTCACACTGGTGACTTCCACCTCGGCCTGACGGGGTGGTTTGAGGTAGGAAAAGATCGGGTAGATAACCGCGCCGATCCAGGCCAGCAGCGCGCCTCCCATCACATATTTCAGGATGTCTCGTCTTCCCTCGTCGGCATCGGCCGGGTGCCCCGCCGGCCTCGCGGTTTCAACCTTATCCATATGTGCGCTCCTGATGTTCTTCCGAGCGAAGATGTGGTTCAGATGACAGGAATTGCTCTTGAAGCTCCTGCTGTGCCTTCTTCCGTTTCCGGGCGTAGAGTAACGAGATCAAAAAGAGGGTGATTCCCAGAACAAGGAAGGAGAGAATGCGGAATGCGGGGTCCAGGTTTCGAATGTCAACGAGGAACAGATAGCCGATCGTCACGCAAAAGGTTAAGAGTGCCATCCAGCGATATTTGCGGTTGTTCTTAAGCAGGACACTCATCACAAAGTAGAAGACGGCCACGCCGACCCAGGACATGGTCACATAGGCTGCGGGTACGGTATGATAAAGGGCGTAGGGGATAATGAAGAAGGCGCTCGCGAGGTATGCATTGCGCATCATTTCGGTTTTCAGCTCAAGTCGGCCTTTCTGCCAGTTCAGAATTCGTGCGCTGAGCAAGGCAACGACGCCGAAAACGATGCTCACCATGCTCACGGAGCCGGCCCGAAACAGGTAGGCGACGAAGAGGATACAATAGATGGCGAAGTTCGTGCCGATAATGAACCGCGACCTGAACCAGATGGCAGTTGATATAACGAGGATGCTCTGGCACGCCAGCCAGACGAAGTAGTCGGGGGAGGGAAACGCTGAGATGATCGCAACGCTCAGGGCCATGTATCCCAGCATGGCATACACGAACGTGGCAACCCGGCTTCGCTCACGGATCCAGAAGACGATGGAGAGAGCAAGGAAGACGGCGGAGGCGACGGAGTGATACAGCAAGAGCGACGTGCTGTGTAAGGGCACTGTCAGGAGAAAATACAGTCCGTAACCGGCCACACCGTTCACAAACGAGGCGGCGACGATAGGACCCCCTTCAATGAGGCCAACCGGTCTGAACAGCGTTCCGCAGGCCAGGACCACGACATACAAGAGTACTGCGAAAGCACTCAGGGGAGTGCCGGTGATCAGGTGAATTTCATTTCCCATCGCCGGATTGCCCAGGGCCCAGGTGAAGTGTGTAAGGTACGTCATGCATGCCGCAAAAACCAGGAGCGTATACCAGGCGTACCGTCGAGCGAGGAAAACAGCGCCCGCGGAAAGTGCAACACACACACACATGACGACTAGAGCATCTTCGCTGACCAGTGCGGTGATGTAACCGCCGGCGAGACCGATGGCAGCCAGATAGGGGGAACGCCTGCCTGTCGCCGCAATCGTCGACACGATGACCACCAGCAGCAAAAGGACCAGTTCCACAGTCGTATTCTGTATAGCGGATTCAGGAGAAAAGAAATGGAGTCGAAGGGTCGTGAAGTAGAAGAGTATGAGCGCACCCGCAAGAACATAACTCGAGAGTTGGGGAAAGGACTCACGCCATCGATGGGAGAGTGTCCAGGCAGCGCCGACAAGTATGTAACCGAACATGCTCGGAAGCACTGCAGGGAGGCCGCGGAATGGAAACGTCAGCAGGAACGCAAACCCGATCGCGAGGACGAGTATGCCGGCCCGTGCAAATAGCGTCTCGCCGATCTGCCGTTCGAGCACGTCTTCAGTATCAAGAGAGAGTTGTGCCGGGTTCTGCTGTGGAAAATCCGTCCTGTTTTCTTTCTGCTCCGGACTGAGTCGGAGTTGCTCTTCAATCCGGGAGACGCGATCCTCAAGCCGCTTTAACATCTGATACAACTCTGCGGGATCTGATCCTTCAGAGGTTGAGCCCATGAAGTACCTCCAGCGCGATGGTGGATTCTCCCCTCAACTCACTTCTCCCGCACCGACCGTCATCACGGGGTCAGAGAGCGCAGAGTGGAAAAAGGCCTGCGGTAGAGAGATGCACGAGTGGGTGCAGAGGTAGACTAGATCGCGGTATGTAAAGAACCTCAACAGTTAAGATGCGACTTCTCGAAATTTAGTGTGGAGAAGAGTGAGAGTCAAGCAGAATCTCGCCAATATTGCCTCAGTTTTCGCACTTGTCAGAAGTCGGTTGCCATGACAAAGGGCGGTTGGGCAATCACACCTCCTCCCGAGAGCGGCAAAGTACCGGGAGTTACACGGCATCTCTCAGGGAATTCCGGGAGAGGCCAAGGGGAATCCCACTAGCGGAATCACATACCGCCGTTTGGACGGGACATCGGCCGCCATAAGGAACTGCTTCCCTGGGACTTGTGCTTGACATCCACCTCCCGGGATTGTATATTGAACAATTATGAAGTCGAAAGCTACATATCAGAGCTCTGTTCTTGCCTGCTGGCGCTGGTGGCGTATTGTGATGTCCACGGGTGAATCAGCAGGCGGATAGCGCATATGTTTTTGCAGGTATCACAGCCCTTCCTGGTTCCCCGGAGGGGCTTTTTATTTGCAGGGAGACTCGATGACGAGTTACGAAGAGTTCGAATCGCTTGCCTCATCGGCGAACGTCGTGCCGCTGGTGGAAACCATGCTTGCCGACATGCACACGCCGGTCTCCACGTACATGACACTTCGCGACGGCGGCGCGCCTTCGTTCCTTTTTGAGAGCGCAGAACCGAACGAGAAGATCGGCCGTTACTCCTTTATCGGAAGCGGGCCGTCCATGATCCTCCGCGCAAAGGGGGAGTGGTGCGAGATCTCCGACCGGACAGGGACAAGGAAGATCCCCGGCACGATCTTCGAGTCGATGCAGGCACAACTCACGAAATTCACGCAGGCTCCCATCCCGGGACTCGAGGGTTTTCTCGGAGGATTTGTAGGCTACCTGGGATATGATACGGTACGGCATCTTGAACGCCTCCCTCTCACGCATTCCGATGCTGATGGCGATGAAGCAGTTTTTGGACTCTTCACATCCTTTGTGCGATTCGATCACCGGGAGCAGCAAATTATCATCGTGCACAATGTGATGCTGGATCAGGCTCGAGGACTTCGTGAGCAGTTTGAAGAAGGACGAAAGGCCGTGGAGGCAATGGTGCTCCGGTTACGGCGCACCACGGTGCCCGCCCGCGCATTCTCGTGCACCATTCCGGATCACGACGACGCCCCGGACAAAGCAGCATTCTGTGCGGCAGTGGCGCGGGCAAAGCAATACATCGTGGAGGGGGATATTTTCCAGGTTGTCCTCTCCCGCCGGATCGAGCTTGTCTTTGGTGGAGACCTTTTCGCTGTGTACCGCGCCCTTCGGATGATCAATCCATCGCCCTACCTTTTTCATATCGACTTTGGCGCGACGAGAATGGCCGGGTCGTCCCCGGAGGTTCTGGTACGC
>JAGDMJ010000220.1 GCA_017860555.1 Bacteroidota bacterium | reverse complement strand
GCATTTCAGACTTCGGAGCCGCTCATGACCAGGCACAAATTGGTTACGTTATCTCTTCTGACCCTCTGTTCCCTCCGCTTTGCCCCTTCTGTGTTCGCCGAACCCCTCACCTACCCCCGCCTGATGGCTGATTCGTCGGAAATCGCCCGGGCGAAGGAGTGGATCAAACAGTATGCGTGGTACAGATCTATCTTCCAGGCGAACCAGGCGACCGTGGACCGCTTCATTGAGCACGGACCCATCTTTGTTTCCCCAATCAAGCAGACCTATCAGTACCAGCCGTACAGCTGCACGAAACATGATGTGGAGCTGCTGTATGAGGAATTCCGCCCTCATGAGCATCGTTGTCCACGAGATACCACAGAGATCTATCGTGGCGCCAAGTATGACGCCTCCTGGGCGGGCTGGTACAATCGCAGGCTTGCGAGCCATCTCGTCTGGATGGGGTTGCTCTGGCAAACAACCGGCGAAGAGAAGTACGCAAAGGCCGGAAGAGAGATCCTGCTGAGATTCGCCGATCTCTACCTTCAGTATCCAACCGAGAACACGATCCTCGGCCCGGCGCATGTCTTTTTCGGAACGCTCTCGGAATCGTTCTGGGGTGTCGACATGGCCTATGGCTATGACTTTCTCTACAACTACACTGGTTTCACAGAGGCAGACAGGGCAAAGCTCAAGGAGAAGCTCTTCTACCCGCTGGCACGGATCACGCAACAGTTCCCCGAATCCGCTTCCAACAGGCAGCTCTGGTACAACAACGTTTCAGCAGCCGTCGGGTTCCTCTACGGCGATCAGCAGCTCGTCGACTTCGCAATGAAGGGTGAATACGGTTTCGACTGGCAGCTCGGATCAGCGTTGCCCGAGAGCGGCTTCTGGGCCGAATGGTCCGGGTATCACTTCGTGGCGCTGCGCGGGATGATTCACCTGGCCGAGATGGCGCGCCACAATGGCATGGATCTCTACCACCGCGAGATCGCCGGACGGACGATGAAAAAGATGTTTGATGTTCCGTTCAGGCTCATCAAACCGAATCTCGAGTTTCCCCGCAACAAGGACAGCGGTGGCGGCATGATCCTTGAGTATGCAACATTCTGGGAGATAGGCTATTCGGTGTACCGTGACTCTTTGTACCTTGCACTGTTGAGCCTTACCGGTTTGCAGCGCGGGAAGCAGGTCGTAGGAGAGGAATCAGGCGCGAGGGAGACGGAGAATCCCATCTCCCTCTTCAATGTGGTGCCCGACCTACCCACATTCCGGGCGGACATCTATCCCGAGGAAAGCACTAACCTTGAAGGAAACGGGTTCGCCGTGCTGCGGAACGGAAGCGGGAAGGACCGCCGCTACCTCTATCTTGATTATGGTATCATGGGAGGAGAGCACGGGCATCCTGACCGGCTTCAGGTCGGTTACTATGCTCTCGGCCGCAACTGGATCGTCGATCCCTTGAACGAGCACTACTTCAATCCCAATCTACAACTCTGGTTTCGCCAGAGCATTGCTCACAATACGGTTGTACTCGACCAGACATCGCAGACCTGGACCAACGGTTACTATCGCTTCTTCGGCGCGCTTCCCGGGCTCCAGGTCGCATCTGGCGCATCAGTCACGGAATACCCGGGTGCACGCCTGGTGCGCACGCTCCTGCAGGTTGATGACTATTTCATTGACCTGTGCGATGTGGAGGCTCGCGAACCCCGTTTGATCGATTGGCCGATGCACAGCTTTGGCAAACTCACGGTGGAAGGCGTGCAACTGGAGCCCGAACCCGCCGATCGTTTCGGGAAACAACCCGGCATTCCAGGGTATGATCAATTGACCGAGGTCTCCTCCGGCAAGATCGACGGTCCGTGGAGCGGCGTGTTCACCGATCTCGATGGCCGGCATCTTCTCGTTCGCGCCATCGGTGAGGAAGGCACGCAACTCTTCACCATGATCAGTCCAAGGCTCGGGGGTTTCTACAAGCAGATGGTCAAGGACCCCAGGCCGATGCCCATGCTGATGAGCCGGCGAACCTCGGCGTCGACCAGATTTGTGCATCTCATTCAGGCATATGATTCTTCGCCTTCGGTCGGGAAATTCGAGCGCCTCGACCGACGGGACACCTATCGCATTGCCCGCGACGGCGGCGATGATGTTCTCCATGCCGATGTCGACAGCCTGAAATTCTGGCTGATTCGTTCCGAGCAGGGCAAGGTCACACGGCTGTCGGCATTCAATGTCGACGCCGTGCACGGACGCGATTCCCTGCTTCTTGTTGCACCTCTGCCGATTGACCGCGTTGAGTGCCGGTGGATCGGGGAGGTCTTGCATGTGGAGTCGACTTCCCCGCTCACCCGGGTAAGCATCCGGGCGCCCGGCACCACGTCGGTGATACTGAACGGCCGACCCGCCGAATTCACCCGTTCAGGCGGGCACATCATCCTGAAAAATCCGGGGTCTCTGCGGGAGATCGTTTCAACCGCCGGTGACACGCTCTTCCTTGGGTTGAAAAACGCGATCACGATTCGCGAGGTCGTGCCCGTAACTGACCAGAACCCCGTCGCACAGCCCGTGAGGATCTCCATCCCGCCGGATTGGGGAGAACGCACGAATAGCCAACTCACCTGGTGGGGAGGCGTCGTGAACTTGAAGGCTTTCAACAAAGGCCCCGTCTCCAGAGTTGCGATTCCGGCGAACTACACGACGGACCTATCCTGGCTCACAACCGCTCAATCAGAAAAGATGAGCCAGCGCGAGTTGCTGGTACTCACCAGAAAAATAGCGGTTCGCGTCCCCAACGATGCGCCGCCTGTGACGATCGCGGCGAAGTTCGTCATAGGCTCGGACACGGTGTCCAGGCCGCTGACTCTGGCGCCGCCGCTGCATGCCGAGATCCTTATGCCGAATGGACCGCTGCAGGCCATAAAGATCCGCGTCCAGAATCTCACTGCAACCTCGCTCAGCACCAAGATCGGCGTCATGCTGGATCCCGCCTGGAAGACGAAAGCACCACTCAAGCATATCATGCATCTGAAGGGACGCGAGGAGAAGACAATCCTCATACCAACCGAGTTGTCCGGTTACAACCCGGACAATCAGCTTTATCCGGTACGTGTGAAGCTGTCGGCAGACCGGTTCTCGACCGAGATCGTTCGGAACATTTACACCGGTGTTGCTCACAAAGCCGTCACCGCACTCGCGCTGGATGGAACCTGGCATGGGTGGGACACATCGCGGCCACTGGCCATTAACCATCCTACGCAGGTCGCGCGGCTTCTTCTCGGAAATCAACCGTGGCACGGCAAGAAAGATTTTTCGGCGAAGGTGTTCGTGATGTACGACAGTGCTTCGCTCTACGTGGGTGCCGATGTCCTGGACGATAGCCTTGCCACGCACTGGAACTTTCCGGTCATGAGCTATCCCTGGGACACCGATTGCATGGAAGTGGTGCTGGATACGCGGATGGGATCAGATCAGGGAACCGATCCACCGACACCCGGGCTGTTCCGGCATCTTTCAATGGCCGAGCACAGGCTCACCGAGTTTCCCCCCGAAAAGTGGCAAGGTGGAGGCGCGGGTGGACCAACGCTGCCCAAACCGCTGTTGGTGCCCGGAGCGGAGACATTCTATTCCAGGACGGCTGGAGGATATGCCATCATTTGCCGGTATCCTCTTTCGTCCCTGGGCCGGGCGCTTGTGAAGCCGGGTGCGAAGCTAGGCTTCGACGTTGCATTCAGCGACAACGATGGCACAACGTACAGGAAAAACCAGCACATCTGGGCTGGCTTTAATCAGAACCAGAGTTGGTGGGACATGGGGACGATAGGGGTGCTTCTGATCAGGTAGGAACCTGTTGATGAAAGATCACAGGTCAGATTTCAGAGGTCTGAGTCCGCCGAAGCGATGTAGCCTTCGAGCGTGCAATCTGGCCGACGCAGGGACCTGGATATAATCTCGCAATCTGTCAACGAAAGCTGGCAGGCCTCTGACCCGATTCCCGATGTCAGGAGTCCGGGAGTGGTGGAGTCTGCCGTTCGCGGCGGAAAAAATTCAGCCCATCACTATGGCCTGCCCGGCCTTGGTTCATTTCTTCTGATCACATCCAGCATCGATTCGGATGCAATCGTTACGCATGCTTCCTTCCGTGAACTTTCCCAGTCCTCTTTTTCTGTTCCAGTACGCGCTTCACTCTGACTCGCCACGAAGGCGTAAGCGAGTTTGTCCTGTGCGCCTGAAGGTCAGCACTATCGAGTGTACTGTGTGATTCGACGATGGTGAAGATCTCCCGCATGGACACCCACTGACCATGGGGCACGTGGTCTTGAAGAATGGTCCAGATGGTAGATTCAGGTAACATAGTGCTCCTTCCGATAGTTCATAATATGAATGATGCCCCCGGCTCCAGGGCATCAATGACCGAAGGCTCCTTCGAGTCGTGAATTGAACTACTTCGGCGGGAACGAGGGAGGAAATGGGGGATCCTGGCGCCCGTGCACAGCTCACTCACATATTCAATTTACACAGAAGTCGGCACAATGTCAAAACGCAACAGGATGAGAGCCTTCCCTGCTGCCCGCCCGACGACGCGAGTCGGGCAGGCAAGCATCCCTCGACGATCCGGCAGGGGGAACAATCTCGCGGATACTCATTGTTTGACCAACTCAACCCGGCGGTTCTTCGTTTTACCTTCATCCGTGTCATTGGTTGAGACAGGTGCATAGGGACCATTGCCGAAAGCTTTCATGCGTGACGCGGCAATACCATGCACCTTCACGAGAACCTGCATGACCGCCTCCGCCCTATCCTGGGAAAGTTCCATGTTGGACTCCAGCCCCCCGACGTTGTCCGTGTGTCCAACAACATAGACCTTCAGGCTGACGTCCTTCTTCAGCAGCTTGCCGATCTCACCGACCGCCTGTTCCGATTCGGGCTTCAGGTCGGATTCTCCGGTGTCAAAATAAATGCCGTAAACCGCCGCATGTCCTGTGGTCCTCAGGTCATTCGACAAGGCTTCCGCATTGGCAACAATGTCTTGTGCCATTCCCTTCTTCTCGACGATCTTGAGGCCATATTTACCGGTGAACTCGGCTGACACTTCGACCCAGAATTCTTTCCCGTCCTTTTTGATTTCGAACGTCTCCCTGGACTTTTCCGTCCAGACGACTTTTCCACCGAGTTCCTGAGTTGCGCTCTCAAAATTCCGCAAGATCTGCAGTTCGCTTGGTTTCGACTTCGCGGTCGCCTGGGGATAGTAGAAAATGGACCAGAATCTCCCCTCCACGCGCTCTTTCTTATTCTGTCCGACAGTGAACTCATAAGCGTCGAATTCCTTTTCGGTGCAATGGTGGATCCAGTAGGTCGGCATCCGGGTAAAGAGCGGATGGTCTGTGCAACCGGTCTGGTCCTTTTGTTGGGCAGAGGCGGGAAACGCAAGGAAAAGAACACCGAATAGGATGATCTGAGATCTTTGCATGGAAGTGCTCCGTGGGTGATTGGGAGAGGTGCGCAGGGAGACCCTCGTGAAAG
This sequence comes from Bacteroidota bacterium, assembly GCA_017860555.1. Lineage (GTDB taxonomy): Bacteria > Bacteroidota > Ignavibacteria > UBA10030 > UBA6906 > JAGDMJ01. The sequence continues at coordinate 608 of JAGDMJ010000220.1, read as the reverse complement.
GGAACGGACATGCCATCAGTTGAATGGTACGGAACAATAACCTGAGGGTCAACCACGATGTCGTGCCGGCGCCCCGCAGAGTGAGCGAATCAGCAGGCGGCTGATGAAATTGGCATAAGTCATTAGAGAGTGGTAAGATAGGCGGATTATCGAGTTTGTATGCTGGATGATGAGCACACGTTGCCACTATGCATCCCTTGCAGCTCGTCAGACTCATTGCAAATGAAGAGGAAACCATGTATATTTTGAGGTTTCGGAGAGGTGGCCGAGTGGTTGAAGGCGCTAGTCTCGAAAACTAGTATAGGCGTAAGCCTATCCAGGGTTCGAATCCCTGCCTCTCCGCTAAGACCCCAGAGGATCCGGGCTCTGCGACCAGAAAATTGGCCATTGATTTCATCCATCCATGGGACTTTTCTCCTGGTCGTGAGTACGAGTGTATGAGCACGTTACCTCCTGGCCGACGAGTGGAAGAAGTGGGGAGGCGCTATCGGAACAACGATGTGCAGCGGGAGCAACAGAAAGCCGGGTTTGATGTGCCCGACCCGGCTTTCTTCTTGGTGTAAAATGTACAAAGCTGATTGTAAAAAGGGAGCAATTTTGACCACTCT
>JAGDMJ010000219.1 GCA_017860555.1 Bacteroidota bacterium | reverse complement strand
CGCTCTCGGCAATCCTTCAGGCAGGGCCGGTCACGATACAGGCTGTTGTGTCGGCCCATGATCGGAGCCTGCAAGTGCTCGGTACAGGGTTGCGGGCCCGCGGCTGTTCCGCCTGTCCGGGGATTCAGGTCATCTCGGGTGCCGGCTCAGAAGCAGCACGAGTGAAGTTGCCCGCGCCACCGCAAGAATACACTGCCGCGCTGCCGTTGCCACGCGATGAGGGGTTCTCGGCTCCCGGCTTCGTTCAGATGCGGTTCACCCGGGATCGCCTGCGGTTGGTGTTCTTTCATGGAAAGACCGGCAACCTCATTGACATGGGCGGAGGACAGACTCATTTCATGATCGACCGTCAGGGAAGTCTCCTGTTGGAGGAGGGGGATGAAAGATAACGGGGGAATCCTGAGACCAGCCGATTGCCGGCAACCTTCAGGCACGGGAGCGAGGGGGGCCGCTCCTGCCTTTTCGGTCTTTCCTGGTTGGCGAGGGTTCAACCTCACCATCGGAAGCAGCATCCGGCAGAAGCGCATAGGCGATCATCGTTGGCACGAAAACTACACTAAACCGTGCCAGCGCATAGACAGGCAAATGAATCACAAAGTACACTACCATGAGCCAGATTGGAATGCAGTGCGGGGACAGCATTCCGTCTCGCTTCATCCGTCTTGCGGCAGAGCGCGCGCTGAAGAAGAGCAACGGCAGTTGCATGGCCATGGTAAGAATGCTCACGAATGGTGTGCTCCCCAATGTCCAAAACATCACTGCGTTGGCGGCCAATTTGGCGGCCAGGAAACCCGGATCTCTCACGTATCGGTCCAGACTGCGGGAAAGCAGCCATTCGTCCTGCAGCACCTCCCGTCGTGCGCCTCCAATACGCGTGAACTCTTCAGGGAGCCCATCGTCCATCGCTGAGAAATCGGTCGCGGCAATGATCCTCGCATAACTGAGCGGGGAATCGGCATACCTTTCAATGAATCTGTCTCCGACGTAAAAGTTGTACCCTGTCAGAGCCTGCACGATCCCCCAGCGTCCGCTTACTTCGTGGTTCCGGACAACCCAGGGGGCGATGGTCGCCAGAGAGACAACGAAGACGATCGAGGCGAGCAGGGGCGGAATCCGCCGAGGCCGGGAAACGGAGAGGAGGATGGGAATTAATAAGACGAACGGGAGGTACGTAGATTTACACAAAACGCCCGCGCCGACGGCGAGACCGGTGACAAAGGCTCTGAAGATCGTGGGTCGGGAGAGCAGGCGAAGCAGACAAAAGACAATCAGCGTGAAGAGAAGGATGGAAACGGTCTCAATGACCATGCGTCCGGTGTACCAGAGCAGATACGGATGGATGGCGCAGACCAACGCGACGAACGTTGCCCGGCCCGGTCCTCCGAGCCTCCGCCCGATGTGATAAGCCATGAGACATGTAAGCCCGTGCAGAAGCGCCTGGACCAGTTGAACGCTGTGCGGGGCCAACCGTTCCCCGAGGGCGAAGACGGCTGCCAGGAGCGCAGGGTAGAGGGGAGCGCGGAGGACCGTTGGCTGTGGGTCGGGATAGAACGACAGTGTGCCGTAGCGATGGAGCGCGAGCCCCAACTCGTCATAACGGTCCGTGGTGATCTTGTTGTTCAACGGTCCTGCCACTTCAGGGTAGATCAGGAAGGAGCAGGCGGTCGCCATCAGCATCGCCGCCGCAACAATGATCAAAGGAAACAAGGGCGACGATTCCGCGTATTCAATGGCCGAGCGCACTTTGTTCGATATCAGGGACATTTGATTTGTCAAACTCATCAATATTCAGGAGACGCAGCCATGCTCAGCGGGCCACCCACCGGAGACGAACTCTTCCCGCCGTTTGAAGGATTCCCCAAGGAGGGCATTTCGTTCCTTCAGAAGCTGAAGAGGAACAACAACCGTCCATGGTTCCAGAAGCACAAGGAAGAGTATGAGCAGTTGGTGAAATTTCCGATGCAGTGTCTTATCGCGTCACTCGCGCGGAAGCTTGCCGACGATGCCCCCGAAATCTTGTTCAATGCACGCAAGTCGATCTTCCGGATCTACCGCGACGTGCGTTTCAGCAAGAACAAAGCGCCGTACAAGACCAACATCGCGGCGAGTTTTGACTTCCGTGGAAAGAAGAGCCCGACCGAAACACCCGGCCTCTACCTTGGCATCGAGCCGGGGGCGATCTTTACCGGCGGCGGGCTTTACATGCCGAGCGGAGATCAGCTCAAAGCGATCCGCCGCTCGATCGCGGACAACCCGGATGAGTTTCTCGACATCGTTCGGAATCGCGCCTTCAAGCGCACATTTGGGGAAGTCATGGGAGAGAAGCTGCAGAAGGCGCCTCTTGGTTACCCGAAGGACCATGCAATGATCGGGTTCCTCCGACACAAGCAGTTCTATGTCGGGATGGAATCCGGGCATGAGCCGTGCCTGCGGCCGGGATTTGCGGACACGGTGGCCCAGGTATTTCGTGACGCGATGCCGTTCGTCCGCTGGCTCATGAGGACAACCTCGGCCCGGTAATAGGGCCGGCCCAAGGCGATCCAACCCTGTGCAGTCGTTTAGGCCGCCCTGAGCGCGCTCAGGATGTCCAGCCGGGCCGCTCTCACTGCAGGGAGAAATCCGCCCACAATGCCCATGATCACCGCAAACAGGAGTGACATGAGAATGATCTCCGGAGAAAGCGCGAAGCTGAACGCAATCTCCGAGAATGAGGCGAAGTTGATCATCGAGACCGAGAAGAACTGGAGAATGGACGCCAGCAGAAGGCCGGCCAACCCGCCGAGCATGGAGAGCAGGAATGACTCCACCAGAAACGCACTCAGGACGCTACGGCGCCGGAACCCGAGAGAGCGAAGCGTGCCGATCTCCACGGTTCTGTTGGAGACCGCGGCGTACATGGTGATCATGGCGCCGATGATTGCCCCGACGCTGAAGATCACGGTAATGGCGATCCCCAGGATGCGGATGAACATGGCCATGAGCTCGGACTGTTCTTCGTAGAATTGCTTCTCTGGCTTTGCCTCCAGGGTCTGCAGTCTCCTGTCGGCCTCGAACGCGGTGAGGAACTCCTGGCGCTGCGCCGCGGAGGTGAGCCGAACCGTCACGGTGGAAAACACACTCCGTTCGAAAGCTTGTCCGAGCTGGTCCCCGTCTCCCCAGATCTCCGAGTCAAAGCCGCTCCCTTCCGTATCGAATATTCCAACGATCTCCCACAGATCCCCGCCGAACTTGATCCGCTCCCCGAGCCCTGCTCCTTGGAACCGACGGGCTACCGAACTGCCCACGATCACCTCGCGTGAGCCGAAACGGAATAGCCTTCCGCTGGTCAGCCGGGCCTGGGGGCGCAACAGGGAGGCTTCAGGAGAGACGCCGCGGACCATGATGTTCGCGTACCCCTCGGTACCGACATATTGAAGGTTGACGATCACCACGACTTCTCCCGATGCCAGCGCTTTCCCGTCGGGAAGGCGGGCGACTTGCGGCAGGGACGTGATGATGGCGGCTTCCTCGCGGCCGATGATGCTGGTAATCTCACCGCTTGCGGACTTGCGCAGAACGATCATGTTGTCGTCCGAACCGGTTGCGACCAGCGTCTTTTGAAGGCCGTGTGCCATCATGAGCACCGCGGCGAAGACGAACACCACGAGTGCGATACCGATCATGGTCAGGACCGTGGTCAGCCGCCGCGTCCAGAGGCTGCGGAGCGAGTATTTCAGCGGGATCTTCATGTGTTCGTGGTCCTCGTGTATTCTCCGATGCGTTCGTTCTTATCCGGCCTGGCGGAGCCCTTCCACAATGCTGGTCCCGAGTGCGCGCTGAATGGGGAACACGGATGCGATCACACCGACCAGGATGGCGGCGCTTCCGGCCAGGACGATGGTGATGGGCTCCACATTGAAGACCGGGAACCATCCTTTCGGCAGGGCTTCCGCGAATGCCGCCGTCAGGGGAAATGTCACCGCGAGGCCGATGGCTCCTCCGAGCGTGGAGATCGCAAGGGATTCGCCGGCGATGAGTCCCACAAGATGCCACGTGGAGAAGCCCAGGGTCTTTAGCACCGCGTACTCGCGGACCCGCTCGCGCGCAGCCATGATCATGGTGTTCCCGAGCACCAGCATGATGATGCCGATGACGATGAACGAGATGAGGTTGATCGCGGTAATGATGGCTCCGGCGGAGGCCATGAACCCCTGCTGGAACGCCTTCTCGGTTTCGGTCTTTGTCTCTGCGGGCGAATTGGCGAAGAGATCGTCCACCTGCCGGGACACCTGTGCATCTTCCGCGGGATTGTTGATCTTAATGACATACCAGCCCACCTGCCCCGAGCGCACCGGCGCTTCCTCTTTCATCCTCTCCTCGAGATACTGCCAGTGAAAGATCATATTGGAAGGATCGGTTCCTTTGTCGCGCGGCTTGTAGATGCCACGTACGACGAATTCCCACCGGCCTGGATAAATGTCGCCTTCGATCGGTATGATGTCGCCGATCTTGAGGTTGTAACGCTCGGCGATCTGGCTCCCGATAATGCAGGCGTTCCGTTCCCGTTTGAAGGTGGCGAGTTGATCCTGTGGGACAATGAGTTCGGGGTACACATCAAAGTAGTGCTCCGCATCCACGGCAATGCGCGCGAAGAACTGGTTCTTGTCGATGTAGACGCCGCCGAACCAGTTTGCGTATGTCACCAGGTTGATCCCGGGGACTTTCTCGATCCGGCTTTCGTACGCCAGCGGGAGAGGGAAAATGAACGAGACCGCGTGACGGGTGATCAATCTGTTTGCCGCCGACGCCTCGACCCCCGCATACCACGCGGTGATGACTGTGCGGATCAGCCCGAACGCCATGACTGCGATCGCGATCCCGACAACCGTCAGGAACGTGCGCAGCTTATGGCGCAGCATGTTCTTGATGATCAGTTTCATGACTCTCATGATGTCAACTCTCCCTTGTCGAGGTGCATCACTTTGTGCGCTTTCTCCGCCGCGCGCGGGTCATGCGTGACCATGACGATCGTTTTCCCATACTCCTTGTTTAGCGTTTCAAGCAGCGTCATGACTTCGGACGCCGATATCTTATCAAGATCACCCGTCGGCTCGTCGGCCACAAGCACGGTAGGATCGGTTACGATTGCGCGCGCGATCGCCACACGCTGCTCCTGGCCCCCTGAGAGCTGCTTGGGATAGTGCTTCATCCTGTCTCCGAGTCCGACCAGCGTGAGAGCCGCCGTGACGTGGTCGCGCTTCTCTTTTTTGGAGAGGCTGGTGAGAAGGAGAGGGAGCTCTACGTTTTCGTACGCCGTGAGGACCGGCAGCAGGTTGTAGAACTGGAAGATGAACCCAACGTGGGTTGATCGCCAGCGGGCAAGGGCCGACTCGCCGAGCGAGCCGATGGAAGTCCCGTTCACGACGACATCCCCGCTGTCCGGTTTGTCGATCCCGGCGATCAGGTTGAGCAGCGTGGTCTTGCCGGAGCCGGACGGGCCCATAAGCGCAAGGAACTCACCACCCGGGACTGTCAGGGAGATATTTGACAGGACAGGAATCGTGATCCTGTCCCGCCTGTAGGATTTCGACACGTTGCTGATTTGGATCATCGGTTGGCCATCGGCTGCCTGCATATGGGGTTCTCCCATGTTCGTGAGAATCGGACGACGGACATCGTTCACTTCGAGCGCGGCGTAACGTTGGTCCCTGTGACAATTTCCGGGGTCGGGTTCAGGACGAGTTGGTCACCCCGGGACACGCCCTCCAGGATCTCTGTGCGGTTTCCGATCGTGCGCCCGGTGCGGACAGGGGCTTCTGTCGCTTTGCCGTCCCGGACAAGAAGGACCACGGGGTTGCCCGTTCTCTGCACGACCGATGAGGTCGGGACTACGAGGAGAGGCGGGCTGCCTACCTTGGATGCGGCGGAATCCCCGGAGAGAAACGTCACTTTGGCGCTCATTTCCGGGAGCACGCGCTCGTCGAGCTCCCGGAAAACGACTTTCGTCATGACGGTTGCCTTTGCCCGATCCGCCGTCGGAACGATCTTGTGCACAACTCCGGGGTACCGTACGTCCGGGTAGGCATCAAGCACGATCTCGCAGGGCTGTCCAAGCCTGACCCGAGTGATGTTTGATTCGGACACGTCTGCCTCCACT
>JAGDMJ010000218.1 GCA_017860555.1 Bacteroidota bacterium | reverse complement strand
TACCGGCATACCAGGTCTTTCAGGGTCCTGGCCATGACATGATGGATGCCGGGACGGCCATTGGCGGTCGGTGGTCCTTCATAGAACGTGAAGCCGGGTTTCCCGTCGCGGGTCGTAATGCTCTTCTCGAAGATCTTGTGCTCTTTCCAGAACTTCAGGATCTCTCTCTCGACAGCAGGGTACGAGATCTTATCTGTTAGCTCTCTAAACATCATGCTCGATCTTCAGTCCGTTGTTCTTTTCCACAGATGAACACAACTGTGGCTATCTTTCTACAGGCGCTCCACGACGCCTTTCATGATTGCCGTCAGCTTCGGTTCCGCTGCATTTGCCACCGCAATGATATCCTCCACCTTTGCCGGCTGGAGGGAATCCGGGAAGCACTCGTCGGTAATGATCGAGATCCCCAGGACCCGGAGACCCATGTGGTTGGCCACGATATTCTCAGGGACGGTGGACATGCCCACGGCATCGGCACCGATGAAGCGGAGGAACCGGTATTCCGCCCGCGTCTCGAGGTTCGGTCCGGGGACCGCCACAAAAACGCCCCTCTCGGTCGTGATCTTTCTGTCCAGCGCGACCTGCTCGGCAAGATTGATCAGTTCGCGGGAGTAGGGCTCGGACATATCCGGGAAGCGCGGACCGAGGGAATCGTCATTGGGCCCGATCAGCGGATTATCGCCGAGCAGGTTGATATGATCGGTGATGATCATGATGCTTCCCCGCGAGAACTGCGGATTCATCCCGCCTGCCGCGTTGGAGATCAGCAGCGTATGGACTCCGAGGAACTTCATCACACGCACCGGGAAGGTCACCTGCTGCATGGTGTACCCTTCGTAGAAGTGGAAGCGTCCCTGCATCGCCACCACATGCTTGTTGCCGAGTGTACCGAAGATCAGCTTCCCGTGGTGCGATTCGACGGTGGAGATCGGGAAGTGCGGGATCTCGCCATAATCAACTATGGTTTCGGGCTCGATTTCCTTGACCAGACCGCCCAGCCCGGTGCCAAGAATAATGCCAAGGCCGGGCTGCATCGCCGTTCTGGTTCTCAGGAAGCGCAATGTGTCATCAATGTGACTGCGGAGTTGCGTCATTGTTGATGTTTGTTATGATGCCTTCAATGTCCAGAGATTCTTTGCCGGTCCCCAGAGAAGGGTCCCGCGTCACCTGTTGTGTCGCATCGCTGTCGAGCGTCTTCAACAGATCCAGTTCGGCGCTCAGCAGCACGCGCATCCGTCCGATCAGCGACTCACGCCGGATACGGAGCTCCGAGAGCTCCTTGTTGATCCGGATGAGCTCGCTGTGAGCCTGCTCCACGATTCGGGCGGCTTTCCCTTCCGCGTCTTTGACGATGATCTCCGCTTCTTTCCGTGCCGACTCATAGGTTCTCCCGGTCACCTCTTGTGCCTGGAGCAGGGTTTGCTGAAGGGTCTTCTCGATCTGTTTGTAGTCCTTCAGCTGGGTATCGAGCTCGATCGACCGGTCGCGCGTTTCTTTCTGCTGCTTGAGCACTTCCTCAAACTCGTTTGCCATCATGTCCATGAAGGTATCTACTTCGACAGGATCATATCCGCGCATGACCTTCTTGAACTCCTGTTTCTTGATGTCCAGCGGCGTAAGTTTCATGGTGTGCTCCTCTTTGTGATTGCCCGCCCCGTCAGTCAGGCTTCCGGCGGCGGCCAAAGATCGCCGTTCCGATTCGTATGTGCGTCGCACCCTCCTCGATGGCCACTTCAAAATCCCCAGTCATGCCCATGGACAGGCAGCGCATGGACGCGTTGGGCTGGCCGAGCTGTTTCGCTTCTTCCCGCAGCTCCCTCAGGCGGCGGAACATCGGCCGGGAGCCCTCCGGGTCGGGCAGGAACGGACCGATAGTCATCAAGCCCGCAACGGCGATATTGCGGAATTCCGCAAGTGATCGGATGAAGGGAATCGCCGTCTCCGGCGCCACGCCAAACTTCGACTGCTCACCTGTGGTGTTCACTTCCACCAGCAGGTCGATAATCCGCCCGGCCCGCGCCGCCCGCCGGTCGATCTCGTGCGCCACTTCTTTTCGGTCCACCGCGTGAATGAGGTGAACCCACTCGACGATGTATTTGACCTTGTTGGTCTGCAGGTGGCCGATAAAATGCCACCGAATGGCTTTGCCGGTGAGCCGTTCCCGCTTGCCGAGGAGTTCCTGCACGTAGTTCTCGCCGACGTCGAGAAGGCCGGCATCCACGACTCCGGCGACAGCCTCGGCCGGAAATGTCTTCGCCACCGCGACGAGCGTCACGTCCGCAGGGTTGCGCCCTGCCCGCGAACATGCCTGGCCGATCCTCCGGTTAATCTCTTCAAGCGACTTTTGCACAAGCGGGGAATTCACAGTTGAACCCATCGGCCAGACCCATGCTATTGCTCGGAAATTCTCACCATCACTTCCGCAAAAGTCGATATTAGGCGCGATCAATTGAAGCTAAGAGGTAAATATAGCCCATTGGGTAGTTAAAATCAATGCAATGCCGTTGTCCATTGTCTATCGTCCATTGTCCATCGTCCATTGACACAGCCCAACGATTCTTGAAAGTGGAATGCCGGATACCCATCTGTGTTACTCAGTGAACTCAGAACTCCATTCACGTTCATCCCTGGCAAAAGCAGCGTGCCCCCAGCTCGCGGTTCTCTTGACTTCATTTGGCAATTTCCGTTCCTTAGACTTGTACTCCGAGAGGGAACATGTTATGGGCATACTTGATTTTGGGAGCTTCGACGATGAGCCCGAGGACGATCAGCGGAAGAAGGAACACTTCGAAGAAGAGCTGAAGAAATATCAGGACATGCTCAAGAATGGCGGCTCGAACATCACCAGCATCGAGGCCCTTGAGGAAATCGTCGGTTTCTATTTCGAGAACGAGAAATACACCGAAGCGCTGCATTTCGTCACCCAGTTGCTAGCCATCATGCCCTACAGCGCCGAGAACTGGCAACGCAAAGGGCTGATTCTCGCCAATCTCTTCAAGTACGAAGAAGCCCTGGAGTGCTATGACCGCGCTTTGCAGCTGAATCCTGTCGATCCCGAGCTCCTGATCAACAAGGGAATTACGCTCGACGATCTGGGGCAGGCGGAGGAGGCACTTGCCTGCTTCGACCGGGCACTGGAGATCGACCCCGGCAACGAAGAAGCCTTCTTCAACAAGGGCATCACCCTGGAGAAGGCGGGACGGTACGAAGAGGCTATCCAGATCTTCCGGTTCATCCTCGACGGGCACGCGGAACATAAGGATGCCTGGTATGAGATGGGCTACTGCAACGACTACCTCGACAAACCCGAGGAATCACTGCGTTGCTACGAAGAACACCTGAAGCTCGATCCGTACAATTTCAACGCCTGGTACAACAGGGGAATCGTCCTAAACAGGACGATGATGCCCAACAAGGCCATCGAGAGCTACGAGATGGCCCTGGCCATCCACGAGAACTTCCCATCTGCCTGGTACAACAAGGGAAACGCGTACGCCAACCTCGGGCGGCTCCATGATGCCATCAAATGCTATGAGGAAACGCTCCGGCTTGATTCGAAGGATGTGCCGGCATGGCATAATCTGGGAAACGCCTATGAAGAGCTGGGACAGTATGAACAGGCGATCAAATGCTTCACGGAAGCACTCCGGTACGACCCGAACCACTATGAATCCTGCTTCGGCCGGGGAAGTTGCTACGATTCGCTGGAGCAATTCCGCCGGGCGCTGAGTGATTACAACCGGGCCCTCTCCATCTGCAAGGATTATCCGGAGCTCTGGTACGCCAAGGCCGACCTGCTCTATAACATGGGGAAGATCCGGGAATCCCTGATCAGCTACCGGATGGTCACCCGCCTGGAGCCGAACAATTATGAGGCCTGGCTGGACTACGGCGAAACGCTGCTGGAATTGGGGTATTTCAAACAGGCGCTGAAGGCGTTTGACCATTCGGTCGACGCCAACCCCCGGGCGGCCGATCCATACTACAGCAGGGCAAAGGTCCTGTTGCTCCTGAACCGGCCGTATGAGGCGATGGAATCGCTCAAGAACTCTTTCCAGCTCAATCCCGACAAGCGGAAGGATTTCGAGCAGGAATTCCCCGGGGTGCGGTCGATCAAGGAATTCAAGAGCCTGCTGAGGAAATAGCGGTGCCGTCATTGCTTCGCAGCACGCCGGGCCTTGTGACCTGTTTCTGCCATGCAGGATCAGGTCATTTTTTTGTTGCCAATGCCCAACTTCCTGTCCCCCCGAGTTGTTCAATAAGTGATGGGCTCGTACCGGTAGAAATATTGATTGTTTAAATCTGGACTGGGTGCACTAATGCTCACGCACGACGTGGAAAAGAAATATGGAGACCTTCGGGCGATTCTCAAGGAGATGGGAACCGTCGCCCTGGGTTACTCGGGCGGCGTCGACAGTACGCTGCTGCTCAAGGTGGCCGCCGACGTTCTGGGCACCAGGGCACTAGCCATGATCGGCAGATCGGAGACGTATCCCACCCGTGAGTTCGAGGAAGCCGTGGCACTGGCACAGCAGATGGGTGCTCGCTACGTGGTCGTGACCACCGAAGAGACCGATGACCTCAAGTTCCGTGAGAACCCTCCCGACCGCTGCTACTTCTGCAAGACAGAGCTTTTTGGGAAACTGGAGCAGATCGCTTCTCAGGAAGGCATCCATTGGATCGCCGATGGAACGATCACGGACGACGTGGGGGATTTCCGCCCCGGCATGCGGGCCAGGCAGGAAAAGAACGTCCGCTCCCCTCTTCTCGAAGCGGGCTTCAACAAAGCGGACGTTCGGGAGCTTTCAAAGCACCTGGAATTGCCAACCTGGGACAAGCCCGCGTTTGCCTGCCTCTCCTCGCGATTCCCATACGGCACAGGAATCACAAAAGAGAATCTCACCCGCGTTGACAGCGCCGAGACATTCCTTAGGGATGCGGGGTTCAGGTTCTTCCGCGTCCGCTTCCATGACGAGAAGACAGCCCGGATCGAAGTGGGTGTGCAGGAGATCCATCGCCTCCTGGATGACTCCCTTCGCGAGCGACTGGTGAAACATCTCAAAGGCCTCGGGTTCCTGTATGTCACTCTCGACCTGCAAGGGTACCGCACCGGCTCGATGAATGAGGTGCTGAGCGAAGAGGCGAAGCGGGGATACACGGTGCAGGTGCAAATACCACATGCCAAGTAGGTCGGGACTGGAGTCCCGACCTACATCCGTGTTCATCATCCATCCGTGTTTGTCTGCGTACCCACACCCACTACCAGTATCGGTGTTCATCTGTGGCTAAAACATCCTGGAAGTTCCCGCGCGCGTTCTGGACCGCCAACACCGTTGAACTGTTCGAGCGCGCGGCCTACTACGCCGTCTTCATTGCCATCACGCTTTACCTGACCGATGTCGTCGGCTTTGACGATGTGGCGGCTGCCTGGATCAGCGGTGCCTTCTCGGCGGGGATGTACTTCCTTCCCCCTTTCACCGGGGCACTGGCCGACAAGCTGGGTTTCCGCAGATCCATCATCCTGGCTTTTTTCCTCCTTTCGGTCGGGTACTTCACGCTCGGCGCCCTGCCGTACAAGACCATTGTTCCCCCGGCACTGGTGGTACTGATGTTTGGCGGCTCGTTCATCAAGTCGATCATCACAGGTACGGTTGCCAAGACGTCCACCACCGAAACCCGCGCCCGGGCGTACGCCATCTTCTACGGCATGGTGAATGTGGGATCGTTCACCGGCAAGACTCTTGCATACCCGCTCCGGATCAATCTGGGATTGACCTCCATTAATTTCTACGCTGCCGCGATGACCTTCCTGGCGCTGGTGGTGGTGTTCTTCTTCTACCGGGCAGCCGCGGCCGAGGGCGAAGGAAAGAGTCTCTCTGAAACCTGGCGGGCATTTGTGCGGGTCGTGACAAACGTCAGGCTCCTGGTCCTGATCCTGATCGTCAGCGGCTTCTGGATCATTCAACAACAGATGTATGCTACGATGCCGAAATACGTGCTTCGGACCGTCGGCCCGCTGGCATCCCCCGAATGGATCTCCAACGTGAACCCGTTGGTCGTGGTCTCCACGGTGATGTTCGTGACGCATCTGATGAGGCACGTCCGGGCCATTACCTCCATGAACGTAGGGATGCTCCTCATGCCG
>JAGDMJ010000217.1 GCA_017860555.1 Bacteroidota bacterium | reverse complement strand
ATGTCTGCTGGTTCAGATATGCTTCCGTCTGGCGTTGCTCGGCGAGGAGCTCTTTGTATTGCTCGCGCAAAGAAATCACTTCGTCATGAAGACGCTTCACGTGCTCCTCGCTACGCGGCCACTGCTGCTGAATATCCCGTAGCCTGGGAATATCCTCCTTAAACTTCTGCAGGCGGATTTCGAGTTCGCTCCGCCTCCTTGCGTCGGCCACGAAACGAGCGTGCGTATTCACGTAGGCGGCCTCGGTCTCCGCCTCCTGCTTCAGCCCGTTCGTCCGGACCGCGAATTCGTCGATGGTCGTCTCATACACAACTGCTTCGCGATAGGCATGCTCGGTCCCGCGCAAATCGTAGTAACACTTTAGAATTCTGCCGACCTTGTTGATCCAGGGCTTATCGAAGTCACGCCCCTCTTCGGGCGCGCCTCTGCCGCGATCCCATTTGCTGAAGTATTCATCCTCGCGTTGCCTGGCGAGCATCCGCAGACGTTCGATCGAGATGCCGTCGGACTGGAAGATGGATCTCTGTAGGAGCGACGTAAGAGCCTCGGTAGATTCCAGCGGATTCTTCCGGAGCTCGTTCACTGTTCCGGCAAGATGGGTCTGATAGGTGATCAAAACGTAGTTGTACGTCCCCTCGCCGGTGTGCAGCAACCCCGCGAGTTCTTTCTCCACCCTCTCCGGCGCCGTCAACTCCCCTCCGCCGGGAAGGCGGAGGCGGGACGACCCGGACGCCCCCCAGCATTTCTCCAGTGAGTACTCCTGACCGTCGACGGCAAAGAGCAGCGTCACCCTCACGGTATCGCCTCCGGTCACAGGGACATAGTCCTGCATCTCGCTCCGGAACCTGGTGGCCGTCAACTGAGTCGAGCGGAACAGCACGGACCGCAGAGCATTCACCAGTGTGCTCTTGCCCGCTTCGTTCGGCCCCAGCACCACGTTCAATCCCGGCGCGAACGCCACGGGACGGTCCGTGGCGCCTCCGAAAGGATGCAACCGAACCTGCCGGAGAATCATTGCCGCGCCTCTTTGATCATATCGTGGGCCAGCTGGAGCACCAGGTTGTCTTCCGGCTGTTCGGCAAAGGCGCTCAGCAGCCGGTGCGGTAGCGAGTCGCGCGAGAAGTTCGCGTCGATGTACTCCCGGTTGATGTTCAGGGCGACATTCTCGTGATACACTTCCGCGTAACAAAACTGTTGGCCGATTTCTCCGATGATTTCATGAAGGTGGTCGATGGCTTCCTCCGACAGGCGGCCGTCGAGGACGAGTTTCAGCAATGTTGTCCCCGGCTCCAGCATGGAGATTTCCCGCTTGAGGTCCTCGATCGAGACCAGGGAATCGACACTCCTCTTCCGCTCGTAGAACCTGAAAGCTCCGGTCCTGATGGACTCCGCCACCACCTTTTTCCCCGGGAGAACATCCAGGCACCAGATGTATCCTTCATGGTCACAGTCAAACCCGTCCGGGGTGTGTGTAGAAGGGATATAGAAGAGCGAACCCTCCGCACGCTGTTCGCCGGGGTAACGCAGATGAGTATGGCCGAGGAGCCAGAAGTCAACACCGGCCTTCCGGAGGTTTTCCGGCGTCATGGGATAGTACTTCTCGTCCATGTCCGGCGACACTCCGGAGACGCTTCCGTGGGCTACTCCGACGTTGATCGCATCGGGGTTCTTGGGCTTTTCCTCGATCCATCCAATGCTGTTCGTTGGAGAATGTTTGGACCTGCAGGGCCCGGGGTAGAACGCTACTTCGGCTTCGCCGATGAAGACTGACACCGGTTCAGGTTTGCTCAAGAGAACCAGGAAGTTCTCCTTCATCGCATCGCAGAACCGCCCCCAGAGAGTTTCGTTTCCCTGCTCATAGAAATCATGATTGCCGGGAAGGACAATGACGTTCACCCCTGTGAAGCCATTGAGGATTTCTGCGGTGCGAATGATCGCTTTTGCCGGCACCCGGGTATTCTCGAACAGATCGCCGGCGATGACAAGGAGATCGGCCCCCCGGCTGTTGGCGGTCTCAACAACTCGCTCCGCCGCCAGGTAACGCTCCTCGACCAGCCTCTTCCTGAGATCCTCAGTGTACGGCCGACCGTTGAATCGGAGCCCAATATGATTGTCGGCAGTATGAGCGATGCGAAGGGGTTTCATTTGGACTTAGCAACTTGTTGATTGACGCTCTGGTTCAGAGAGGAGATTCCGGCATGCCGCCCGCACTTCAGCCTTGCTGTGCCGCACCCCAGATAGGTCATTGACTGTCAATTTACAAAATAGGGAGAGATTTACAAAACTCTGAAGGGAGGTGATATCGTGTGGAAGATCCTTCACTCTGTCGGGAACGAATATCATGGCAGATACCGGATCCTGGACCACGTGCCCCGTTCATTCAAATGCGCTTCGTCGTCACCCGATCCACGTAATGCATCGTCTCCGTGTCCACGCGGATACAATCCCCGGTCTGTATGAACTGCGGTACCAGGATTTCCATATCGTTGTCCAGAATGGCTTCCTTCATCGTGCTGTCGGAGCCGTCCCGGACTCCGGGTCCCGTACTGGAGATCTTCATCTCGACGACCCGCGGGAACTGGATGGAGACAGCTTCCTCACCCAGCAATTCCACAGAGACCCGTGTTCCTTCTTTGAGGAACTTCTCCACCTTTCCCATGGCCTCATGGGGGACCCTTACCTGTTCATAGGTTGCGGGGTCCATGAAGTAACAGCCCTCCGCGTCAGAGTAGAGGAAATCCATCGGCCGCTTGATGAGGTCCACCCCCTCTACCCGGTCTCCCTGCTTGAAACGCCTGTCGAAGCAGTGTCCCGTGTGAAGATCCTTGAGTTTCAGCTCGATGAATCCGTGCATCTGGCCGCTCCCGGAATGGCGCACGACGTCAAGCACCCGGAAGAGTTTTCCATCCAGCCGGATGGTCATGCTCTCTTTTGTGTCCGCAACAGAGATCATAAGCAAGCCTCTTCGTGACGTGAGACCAGGTTACCCCCCCGCCTCCGTGGGCATCAACTTCCACTGCTCCGGATACGCAGCAGCCGGGAAGATCTCTTGCGCCTCGCGAAGCAGCGCTCGCCACTCTTCAGCCTTGTACCGGTCGGATGGATGGATGAGCACAAGCGTTTCCACCGCGGCGTCGCGAGCGAGCTCCGCCGCCTGTTTGGATGTAAGATGGTAGTTCCGCTCCGCCAGATATATGTCGTCGTGCCGGTAGGTACCCTCACAGACAAGCGTGCCGCATCCGGAAAGGAGCGCGACCAGGTCCGTCCGAACCTCGTCAGTCATGAGAAAATCGGTCAGGTACGCGATCGACTCACCCGGTGTCTCTCGAAGCAGTCTCTTCCTCAGGTCGTTCGCGTCGTATGCTTTTCCCTTGACCTCGAGGGAAGGTTCGTGCGTCGTGGGAAGGTGTTTGATAGTCTGCAGCCATGGGCCCGGCTCAAGTCCCAGCGCATGCAGCTCCTCAGCGTCAATGTTCAGTCGGGGTTTCTCTCGCAGGACATAGCCGATGGAGGGGATTCCATGATCGAGGTGAATCGCCTCCATGGTGAACGCAGGCTCATCCAGGAGAATCCCACGGAACGGGAGCGTTCTGTTAGGATGCGTCTGGAAGAAGCCGTCGCCGAGGTCGGCATATACTCTCTCGATGCTTTGCTGGTGAATGGCATGGATGTGCCAGTGAACCTGCATGCCTTCTTGCAGATTCCATGTGAAACCCCGGAAGCGCGAAAGCATGACCTCGGTTGCCTCGGGCGGCCCCCAGACGACATTGGGCTGGGAGGTCCTGGAGTAGGTGGCCCGGAAGAATGCATCGAACCCGCTGATGTGATCGATGTGGAAATGGGAAAACAGGAGATGATCGATACTCTGGATCTCGGCACGCCCCAGGGCGTCGATACAACCCTGGCCGCAGTCGAAGAGGAAACGATGTATGGACTGCCCCGCATGCAGCCGGACGAAGAGCGCATTGTCGCGGCCGGGCAATCCCAGCACGTGAGATTCAATGCTCATGGAAAAAGCCGCCCCAGGCTGTTCATCAATGGGGAACGGGAAGGTGAGAGATCTTCTCTCCCTCCCGTTCTCGTGTCTTGATTCTCTCTTACTTCACAGTGACGACTTTGTTGGCGGTCATCCTGAAGCTTTCGACCACGAGGGTGCGTGAGAATCCATTCCGGTGGAGTTCTCCGTGGGTGCACTCGAGCGCAAGCGCGTTGGTATTGCACGTCTGGCTGATATGTGCAAGCACCACCGCCGCGGGGGGACGCGTGGAATGATGAAAGACGTCCGCGAGAAAACCTGCGCATTGCTGGTTGGACAGGTGGCCGATCTTTCTGATCCGCTGCTTGAGCCATTCCGGCCGTCCGGAGTTTTCAAGCATCATCGGGTCGTGGTTGGACTCGAAGACAATGGCATCTGTGTCAGTGAACCGGGCCCGGAGGTGCTCTCCGGTGAATCCCACGTCTGTGGCAACAGACACTGTGCGCCTGGTCTGCCCCTCCACGTGTGCAATCGCGTATCCATAGCACCCCCCGGGCGAGTCGTGAGGGACCTCGAAACAGCCAACATCAAACCAGGCGATTTCAAGAGAGCCATCGCAGAAGGTCCTTAGGAGGCCTTCATTGGCAGCCGTCCTGGCCGCCGGCGAACGTTTGATCAGGTCGGCAGCCACGCTTTCTGGAGCACAGATGGGAACGCGCCACTCTACGAGAAAGCCCAGGACTCCCTCGTTGAAGTGGTCTCCGTGGGTATGGGTGATCAGGACCCCTGTGAGGTTACTCGGTCCCAGTCCAAGGACTCTGAGGTTTCGAAAGGTGTAGCGCGGGCTGAACCCGCAGTCAACGAGCAGCGCATGTGTCCCGTCCCACACCACCGTGCAGTTGCCGGAACTTGAGCTGCCAAGAACGCGAACGTGCAATGGCATGTGGCAATGTATCGCTTTTCGGGCAGGCAATCAAGAAGTGGAAAAAAGCCTCAGTGAGGCTCATCCTCCACCAGGAAGTCCCCTCTCGGATCCCCTCTCTTCACCTTTTTCTGAATATCTTCGTTCGCCTTCTCTCCGGGGTCTTCTCTTCTTCTTTCCACCGCGATCCCTTTCATATCCCGGTATTGCATGGCATCCAGGAACGCCTGGAACTGCACGTACCGGGCCGAGGGGATTTCGTCACCCGTGAAGGTGTGACCTGAGTGCCACCTCAGGACCGGACCCTCGGTTCGACAGGTCCAATAGGCGGCTCCGAATTCCGATTTCAGTGAGTCGGCCAATTCCGGGGCACCCACACCCCAACCTTGCGGCAAATGCACGGTGAGAGCCAGTTCTTCGCGGGTGCCGAAGCGGAACCGTACAGGGAAAGCTCGCGATGGCGAGCGGAAATACTCGGAAAGTCCCGATGCGGAGATCCTTCCGGGATGCATCACCAGACCGGAACCCCCTCGGACGGCAAACATGGAAGTCCGGAACACGTACTGCATCCGCAGAGTCTCACCAACCGGATGCAATCCTTCGACGTGGACCGAATCGAGCAACGCTCCCGGGCACCGACGGGCCAGATAGTTTTCCATCCAGCGCCGGCGATCGGTCGCATTGAGATCGCTGATGTCATTTCGCTCTTCGATGGCCCGAAGGCCCGTAAAGCTTGTCTCACCCCGCACAAGGGCCCCGCCGGTACTATCCAGCCTGACATCCCAGATCTCTCTGGCGAGGTTCTCACCGGCATTGGTCCGCGGAGTGGTAACGATCCGCCCCGTCCCTTCCTTGTCGACCAACAGAACCGACAACCCCTGATCGAACCACGGAAGCTCCCCGAAGCGGCACCACTTCTCCGTCGCATCCATCCAGATACCCCCATCAACCGATGGAGCGTACGCAATGGCATGATTGAACTGCAATGGCGTCGCCAGCGTCGTGTCCGGCTTGCCGTTCTGCCAGGTACTCACCAGGGCTTGTCTGATGTCGATGCCAGCTTCATGCCCCATTGAGCAGAGCAGCGTGCTCATGTCTTTGCAGTCACCGTACAGCTTCGTGCAGACATCTTCGGCCCCGTGCGGCTGGTATCCGCCGATCCCGATCTCCACAGCCATATAACGCACCTGTTGCTGAACCCACTCGAAGATCCGGCGTAATTTGGCGCGATCATTCGGGGCATCAGCAGTGATC
>JAGDMJ010000216.1 GCA_017860555.1 Bacteroidota bacterium | reverse complement strand
CGCAATGAATCCTTGTATGCTGCATCGACAGCCGCACGATCATCCGGGTGCACGTGATCCAGGAAAGCGTCGTACGAAGGAGCAAATGCCCGGGGCTGAAGGCCAAAGATCCGGTACACCTCATCCGACCAGACGAGCCTGCCGGTCTCAAGATCCAGTTCCCAGCTTCCGAGGTGTGCAATCTCCTCGGAATGTTTGAGCCGTTCCCGTTCTTCACGGAGCGAAGCGGTCAGCCGATCACGCTCAGCCACCAAACGGGCAAGTTTTGTATTGCTGAAGCTGAGCTGTGAGAGCATATCGGCCAGCTTGAGAAGAAAGGCCATGCCACGGTCAACAGTAAAACGGCTCAACCGTGGAACGCGATCCAGAGCGCTCAGATACTCTTCTTCGTCAAAGCCGTACTGCCCCGCCTGCGCGCGGAAGCGCTCACGATCAACCTCCTCATCGTCAAAGAAAAACTGTCCGGAAAAGACGTGTCCTACCTGCCGGCTCCCGATAACAATGGGAGTGGCAATGTCCCAGAGGTTGTTTTTGCATTTGTACAGCCGGAATTCCCCCTGCGCCACGCCGGCGGAGAGTTGCGTGTCGCTCTCGATGCAGAGCTTGCAGGTTTCCGGGTGTAGCCGGTGAAACCCGGTGCAGATGTCCTGCCACCCAACCCCCACGAGGATTTTGCCGTTCATGTCGATGATGCTCATGGGAAACCGAGCCACGGCATAGAAATCGTCCATGAGGCTCTGCATCGCCGGAACATCGATGAGGTCCGCCAGCTCAAGCCCTTCCAGGTCCCCTTCCGGCATCAGGACGCTCTCCAGTTTCCTCCGGACACTCGCCTCCACCTCACGCTGCGCCTGTTCGAGCTGCTTGCGCTGTGTAATGTCCGTGAAGATCACGGCGAACTGCAGCGGTGCAGGTCGATACGCGAAAACCTCGTACCATCGATTGAGGGGAGTGGAAAAGTTCTCGAAGTGCGCAGGTTCACCCGTGAGCGCCACTTTCCCGTACCTCTCGATCCACACAGGTTCGTTCTCCGGCAGAACTTCCAGGACCCGCTTTCCCACGAGATTCGCGCGTTTCAGGCCGGTGAGCCGCTCAAATGAAGGGTTCACGTCCAGGAATCGGTAGTCGCGGGGTGAGCCATGGGAGTCAGTGAGGATTTCGTGAAGCGCGAAACCTTCCGTCATGTTTTCGAACAGCGCGCGATAGCGCTGTTCGCTTTTGCGGAGCGATTGTTCCGCGGCTTCATGGGCAGTCCGTAAACGGATCGCAGTGAGGCCGTAGGCGAGGGCGCCGGCCAGTTCCGACAGGAGTTTTACTTCATCTTCGGAAAATGGATCGGGATGCCGGGAGGAGATTGTGATTGCGCCGAAAACTTTTTCTCCACTCACCAAAGGAAGTGCGATGGAAGCGGCGTAGCCCCTCCGAATTGCCTCCTTCCGCCATGACCCGAACAGGGGATCGGCCTGCGAAATCCTGCACATACATGGCTGTCCCGTGCGAACCGCGGCTCCCGTCGGCTCTTGTCCATGCTCAGGATTAGCCCATGTGAGCCCCAGAGTCTCAAGATCCCCTTCCTCGAAGCCGGCATAGGCCACCGGCTCGATAGTCTTCGCTTCGTCATTGCGAGCGAGCCCGATCCAGACCATCGCGTGGTCGCAGTCTTCGTGCACGATCTTGCACACCTCATTCATATACTCTGCTTCATCCACCGCTCGCATCATGGCCTGACTGCTCTTGTTGAGCGCCCTCAGTGTCCGGCCCAGCCTGTGGGCTTCTTCTCCTTTCCCCGCGGCTGCAAGATCATTGGAATTCTCCCCCCGCCCGAGGATAACCGTCTGAACGATGAGCTTCCGTGACCGAGGCGGCCGGAAGGCCGAACTCATGAACTCAACCGTCGGGGCCCCGTCGATGTTGAGCTGGAGTTCGGCGGTGGCTCTCCCTTCAGGGCAACGGCACTGGTCCAGGTGACGGCAGAATTTCTCCTGATCCCTCTCGGAGATAAACTGATGCAAAGGCAAACCCCGTAGTTGACGGGGTTCTTTTCCAAAGAGTCTCGCAACCGCAAGGTTTGCATCGAGAATATTGCCGGAGGAATCAAGTGCGAGGTGATTCACTGGTGCGTGAAGCAGGAGGGAATTCAACGGGCTATGCATCCGGATATCGGGCACTGGAGTCCTGTCGCGTCCTGAGTGCTTGCGCGGTGGCTTCATCATCGTGCTCCCGGTAAATGTAGTATCAGCTTAATTTTACTGTTTCCACACGGGAATGTCAAGGTGCTCTCCAAATCAGGACCAATTCTGCGAGTGTAACGCCAACAAAGCCTCATTTTTGCGTATATTGAAAGCGCCACGTGAGTCCCTTGATCGATAGAAATGACAGCATCATCCTGGAGTTCCCGCCCTCCGAGAGAATTGCCGGAATTGCAGAGGCAGACTGAACATGGATGCGAACTGTCCATGGGTACACAGGCCTCGAGGGGAGCAAACAAGGGAATGATATTCCTCCATTCGAGTGGCATGAGGAAATGTAGAAATTCGGTAACCTGATGTGATCATATGGAGTAGCTATGCTCGGACGTGCCATACTTCCAGAGATCAACGAGCTCGTGCAGAAGCGGGATTTCTCCACGCTGAAGGAAGTGTTTGAGGAGTGGCATCCCAGCGATCTCGCCGATGTCGTCGCCGACCTGCCAGAGAATGACCGCGCGATCGTGTTTCGCCTGCTCCCCCGGGAAAAGGCCGCTGACACGTTCGAGTATTTGGAATTCGATGTGCAGCAAGCCCTCCTCAAAGCCCTGGGGAAAGAGGAAGTCACCGGGATCCTGAACGAGATGTCGCCGGACGACCGGACCGCCTTTCTGGAGGAGCTGCCCGGACCTGTCGTAAGGCAGCTGATGGAGCTTCTCTCACCCGAGGAGCGGGCAGTCGCCCGGAACCTCCTGGGATATGCTCCCGACTCGGTGGGCCGCCTGATGAATCCGGAATACATCGCCGTGGGCGACGACTGGTCGGTAGGACAGGTGTTGGACTATATCCGCGCGCATGCGAAGGAGATCGAGTCACTCGACTATGTCTTTGTTCTCGATAAGCGTGGAAAACTGATCGATGATATCCGAACGACGGCGTTTCTCATCGCTTCCCTGGAGAGCACGGTTGCGCAGTTAATGGACGAATCGTTCGTGTACCTGGCCGCGTCCGACTCGAAGGAAGATGCGGTACATGTGTTCAAGCAATATGATCGGTCGGCGCTTCCGGTAGTCGACAATCAGGGCTTCCTGCTCGGCGTCGTTACGATCGACGACGTCCTGGATGTGGTTGAGGAGATCGACACACAGGACATCCACAAATTCGGCGGTCAGGAGGCCCTGGACTACCCCTATATCAGGACGCCTCTTCTGGACATGGTGAAGAAAAGGGCAGGATGGCTCATCGTCCTGTTCCTCGGGGAAACGCTCACTGCAAGCGCCATGGCACACTTTGAAGCGGAAATCCAACGAGCCGTGGTTCTAGCCCTCTTTGTTCCTCTCATCATCTCCAGCGGCGGAAATTCCGGCTCTCAGGCAGCCACACTAATCATCCGCGCGATGGCTCTTCGGGAGATCACGCTGAAGGACTGGTGGATGGTTATGAAGAGGGAATTCCTTTCCGGCGTGATGCTGGGGGCCGTTCTCGGGATCATTGGGTTCGCACGCATCGCCCTCTGGTCGCTGTTTACGAACCTGTACGGTCCACACTGGGTGCTCGTCGCCACAACCGTCGGCATCTCTCTGTTGGGCGTCGTGGTATGGGGCACGTTGTCCGGATCTATGTTGCCGTTCGTCTTACGACGACTTGGCTTCGATCCCGCATCGTCCTCGGCGCCGTTCGTGGCAACACTGGTGGATGTCACCGGGTTGGTGATCTATTTCACCGCTGCTGCGGTCATCCTCAGTGGCACCTTGCTGGCAGGGTAGAGAGAGGGTAGAATGAGGTTAGAGGGTAGAGTGAAGAGTGGGGGGGCACCGGGTGCTATTGATCGGCTTCGTTACGGGCGTCGTGCGGATGGGCCGGGTTTCCGTTGTCCGTAATATGCCTCGGGCCCGTGTTTGCGCCTGAAGTGCTTTTCGAGCAGCACGTCAGGCATTGCAAATATTGAGGGATTTATAGCGAGGGTTTCGGCCGCAATTGACGCAATCGACTCGAGTACGACGGCATTCTCCACCGCATCTGCCACATTCACCCCCCAGGTGAACGGTGCATGGCAAGCGACAAGCACAGCGGGGATAGAGAGCGGGTCGACGCCGGCAAAGCATTCCACGATCACCTTGCCCGTGTTCAACTCATACTCAGTACGAATCTCTTCCGGCTGCAAGAGCCGGGTGCAAGGAATGGCTTTCGCGAAATAGTCGGCATGCGTTGTTCCAAGGGCCGGAATGCCCCGTTGTGCCTGAGCCCACGCCGTTGCGCGCGGACTGTGGGTGTGGACAATGCCACCGATCTCTGTGAAACCTCTGTAGAGCACCAGATGAGTAGGTGTGTCGGAGCTTGGGCGGAGTTTCCCGCCACGGACGCGCCCGGTCTCCAGATCCACTGCCACCATCTGTCGCGGGTTCATGCTAGCATAGGGGACTCCGGAAGGTTTGATAATCATGACGCCGCGCTCCCGGTCCACACCGCTGGCATTCCCCCACGTGCGCAAAACAAGTCCTTCCTGAACGAGGCGCAGGTTAGCCTGGCAAACCTCCTTTTTGAGTTGTTCCACCGTCATCTATTTCCTCACACGGTTTCGAATGTCGAGCAAACTCTTCATGACATGAGCCAGGTTCCCCTGCCACTGCCTGGTCCCGAAGGCATCGTGCAGTGTCCGGTACAATTCATACAGTTGTTCATACACGGCATGGGCGGCCGGATCGGGGGTATACACGCGCGATTTCAGACCGGTCATGTTCTTCTGCGCTTCCTCGAAGTTCGCGTACCCTCCTGCTTCGGGCCCGGCAACCACGGCACCTGCAATAGCCGCACCCAGGGCGCACGTCTGCGCCGACCGGCTGATTTTCATCGGCCTGCCGGTGACATCGGCATAGATCTGCATGGTCAGGGGGCTCTTTTCCGCAATCCCGCCGCAATTCACTACCTCCGAAACCGGCACCCCGCTCTCTTCGAACCGATTGATGATCGTCAGCGCTCCGAAAGCTGTTGCTTCGATCAGAGCACGGTAGATCTCCGCAGGCGTCGTGTAGAGGGTCTGGCCAACCAACAGCCCGGTCAACCGTTGATCCACAAGGATGGTACGGTTGCCGTTGTTCCAGTCGAGGGCAAGAAGCCCTGATTCTCCCGGCTTGATTCGCGACGCCTCGGCCGTCAACGATTCATGCGTCCCGGCTTTGCCGTTGGGCCTGATGTAGTTGACGAACCAGTTGAAGATATCCCCGACCGCGGACTGTCCCGCCTCAAAACCGTAGTGCCCGGGGAGGACGCTGCCATTCACAATCCCGCACAGCCCGGCAATATCCGCGGGAGGCTTGTTCCCCGGCGAGACCGTGACGTCACAGGTGCTGGTCCCGATGATCTTGACCAGCGTCCCCGGACCTACTCCTGAACCGACGGCCCCCAGGTGCGCATCGAAGGCGCCGACGGCCACCGGGATTCCCGGTCGAAGGCCCGTCTTCTTTGCCCAGGCCTTCGTCAGGCCACCGACGGCACGGTCGCTCGTTGCAGCCGTTGAGCGGAGTCGTGTCCGCAACTCTCCAAGCGCCGGGTCCAGCTGACAGAGGAATTCAGAGTCAGGATATCCATTCCAGTCGTCGCTATACATGGCCTTGTGCCCGGCCGCGCACACATCGGCGACCAGCCGATCCGGATGTTCTGTGCCGGTGAGCATGGCGGGGATCCAGTCGGCGATCTCGACCCAGAGATAGGCCGCTTCAAAGACCTCCGGCGTGGTGCGCCGGCAATGGAGGATCTTGCTGAAGAACCATTCGCTTGAATAGACCCCGCCGCATCGCGCCACGTAGTGCGGGCGGATCTTTCGGGCGAGGGCAGTGATTTCCTCCGCCTCAGCCACGCCCGTGTGATCCTTCCAGAGCCATGCCATCGCGGCGAGATTCGATCTGAACTTCTTCTGGAACGCCAGTGGCTTGCCTTCTCCGTCCACGGGCATCGGGGTGCTCCCCGTGGTATCCACGCCGATGCCTATGATCTGTTCAGGCGAGAAGCCGCGGATCGACCGGCGCGCCTGCGCCACCGCCTTCTTGATGCTTACCTCGGCCCCCGT
>JAGDMJ010000215.1 GCA_017860555.1 Bacteroidota bacterium | reverse complement strand
ATCGTGCCGGGACCACCGATGATTTCCAGCGAAAACGCACAGCTGCGCTCGATCGTGTTTCTGAACGTCCGGGGACGGGACATGGGGAGTTTCGTGACCGAGGCGAAAGAAGTCCTCGGAGCTCAGATGAGACTGCCTCCGGGGTATACCGTACAGTGGAGCGGTCAATGGGAAAACCAGATTCGGGCGAAAGAACGGCTCGAGTTGCTCATGCCGGTCGTCTTTGTCATTATCTTTGTGATGCTCTATTTTACGACCAGGGAACTTACGGAGGCCCTCGTCGTCATGCTTTCCGTTCCGTTTGCGTTGATCGGCGGCGTGTATCTGATCTACATCCTTGGTTACAACTTCTCCGTCGCGGTGTGGGTCGGGTTTATCGCGTTGTACGGGCTTGCCGTGCAGACAGGCGTGGTGATGGTCGTCTATCTGCATGAAGCGCTGGACCGGAGACTCCTTGCACACCTGAGGGGTGAGCGGGGTCCGATCACCGCAAAGGATGTGTATGATGCTATCGTGGAAGGCTCGGTGCTGCGTCTCCGCCCGAAGGTGATGACCGTTGCCACAAGCCTCATCGGATTGATCCCGATCATGTGGAGCGCTGGCGTTGGCGCGGACGTCATGAAGCCTCTTGCGGCACCGATGATCGGCGGACTTGTCACGTCCACCATTCACGTCCTGGTCGTGACTCCGGTACTGTTCGCCTTGATGAAACTGCACGCGCTGAAAAATGGAAGGCTGAAGGTTTCGAGGATGGCAAACTGGCTGAAAGATGGGTGAGGACACAGCCGTTCTGGAAAAACAGGACTTGCCACACAAGGCACATGAGACGCACACTGTTCTTTTTGTTCTTGTGTGTATCTACTGGTTAGTCCTCTATCTGTTGTCCCTCTCTCGCGCTTGCGGCGATTGCTCCCACGCTTTGAAAAGGGCCAGCAGGCTTTTGTGGTAAGAGCCCTGGGAAACGACGCGGGTCTTGATATGCAGCTCGGTGGTGCCTTTCGGCCAGAAGACAATAGGCATCCAGTCACGTCCGTACGTTCCGTTGGTCTCGAGCATGATTTCCGAGGACAGCGGACTTCCGACGAAATACATGATTGGCCCTCCGTCGTCGTACCGAAAGAGGCGCATCACCGCAAGGCTGTCAAACTCGAACCGTACCTCGCCGTTGAGTTTCCCATCTCTTTCGTAGAGTTGTTTTTCCACGTTCCGGTATCCCGGATTGTCCCGCTCGAACTGGCTGCCATGCAGATAGAGATCGATCAACTGATTGAAGTCCACTTTTGATACGTCGACAGTGTCATCGGTCTCCGACTGGATATCGTTGAAAACGATCCGCGCCTCGCCAGTCCCGCCGTTGCGCAACGTGATGTGATATTGCTTCGTATCAACGATCAGGCATCCCGGGAGGAGAGCCAGGGCGCTGAACAAGGCCAGGAGATGGAACAGTGGACGGGTCATGGGAGTATTCCCCCGTGCAGTGTGGTTGGCCTAATATATTGATTCGGGGAAGGAAAGGCAAAAGCAGCCCCATTTCATTGCTTGTTAGGCCCGATTTCTCTACATTGGGGCACATTTATGAAGATCTATACCAGGACAGGCGACAAGGGGGACACAGCGCTATTGGGCGGTCAACGCGTGCCCAAAGACGCGCTTCGGGTTGAAGCATACGGCACGGTCGACGAACTGAATTCGGTCCTCGGCATCGTCCTCGCAGAGAGTCGCGACAGCGGTGTCGAAATGGTTCTCAGGCCCGTTCAGATGAAGCTCTTCACTCTGGGAGCCGAACTTGCGACGCCTGATCCTGGCAGAAACCCCACACTTCCTCACATCGAAGGGGAAGACACCGCGCACCTGGAGGAACTGATCGACTCACTCGGAGCCGGTCTTCCGCCCCTGCGCTATTTTATCGTTCCCGGGGGAACACCAATTGCCGCCCGGATCCACTTCGCCCGAACAGTCTGCCGGCGGGCCGAGCGGGCAGTGGTTCGCCTCTCCCACAAGGAACCGGTCCGCGATGAGGACCTTGCATATCTGAACCGCCTTTCCGATCTCCTCTTCATTCTTGCACGGTACGTGAATGCACGTGCGGGGGTTCGAGAAATCCCGTGGAAATCCTGAACTCAGGATCCATATGACCTATGCAGAAGTCCTGACAACCTCGAGATACTTCCGCGCACGTCCACAGTCACACCATTCGAGAGCTCTCTCATGACGCACCGTATCTTGTTCCTGGCATTCCTGCTCGTCGCGGGAGCAACCGCGGTGGCGCAGAACGCCGAATTCTCCACAGAGAACGCCATGTCGCTCCTGACCACGCTGGCCGGCGACATTGGTCCCCGCCCGATGGGTTCTCCCGGAGAACAGCGCGCCCTGGACTTTGCAGTGGCGAAGTTCAAAGAGTATGGCTGCCAGGAGAGCTACATTATGCCGTTCACCGTGGCGGAAGGAGTGAACACACGCAGCGGAGTCGCCGTGGGCATCCTGAAGGGGAAGACCGGTCGGATCATTCTTATCGGCGGCCACATCGATTCATCCGGCCCGGACGTGCCGGGAGCCAATGATGACGGCTCCGGCTCCGCATGCGTCATGGAGATCGCGAGAGTCATGGGTATGCGCGAGCACAATTCCACGCTGGTCTTCTGCTGCTGGGGAGGAGAGGAGATGGGATTGCGCGGATCGGAGTACTTCGTGAATAACTTCCCTCTGATGGACAGCATAGATCTGATGCTGCAGATCGACATGGCCGATGGATCGGGGCATCTGGAAATGGACCCCGAGGGAGGGCATCACGTGAGCGCCCCGCGTTGGCTGGTGGAAGCCGGGTTCGATCTGTTTTACAACAACCTCCGCTATGAGAACCTTTACTACCAGACGCAGAGTATGACGATCAACTCCATTGGCGAGGGATCGACGGGGTCTGATCATATGCCGTTCATTCAGAAGGGGATCCCCGCCCTGGATTTCACCTCGGATGTCAGCTTTCCGATCCATACTCCTCTGGACAATCTCCAGACCTTCAATCCCAGCGGGCTCAAGAGGTCGGGCGACCTGGTCGTCGCCCTCGCTGATCGTTTTGATGCAGGCATCCCTTCGCGGACCACCGAAAAATACTGGCTGATGCAGGTGGGGCCGACTCCCTATTTCTTCTCGCACGCTCTCTTGCTCGGCGTCGAGTTGACCGCACTCGCTCTCGCTCTGCTCGTCCTCCTACGGCTCTGGAAGAGACGGGAGAAAGTGGATCGTGCGTCGAAGATCCGCTGGTCCGGAGTGAAAGTGCTGCTGGTCCTCTTCATTATTCAGGTGTTGGCATGGTCCTCGGGGACCGTCGTGACCCTGATGAGCGGAGTTCGTTTTGCCTGGGTGAACAATTACCCCGGCTTTGTTGTGCTGGGTGCTTTTGGCGGATTGATCGGTTTCTGGTTGGGACTGCGCATCACGGGCCGGTTGCGCATGGCGGCGGATCCGGCTCCCTACCTGGCGCGAGCAATCGGCTTGCTGGTCGTGATCACGCTTGTGAGCCTCACGGCGAGCATCGAACTTGCGCTTTATCCCGCCGCCTCGATGGCGCTGATCGCGCTCATGGGCTTGGTGAAGGACCGATGGGTCAAGTTGATCATCTTTGTGGCGGCTGTGGCCATTGCCTGGAAGCTGGTCTTCTTCGAGGCACTCGGGTTATTGCAGCACGGGCTTCTGATGGTCAGGTTTGACGCCCTCTGGAAGGATATCCTGTATCATCTGACCTATGGCGTGATCTTCACCCTCATAACGCTCCCATATGCCTATGCGGGTGTGGCGCTGCAGCGTTCAGTCTCCGCAGACATGTTCGCGCTCGAAAAGTTCAGGACGTGGCGCGGGCTGGCAGTGACCGCGCTGGCCTTTGTGCTGCTCGCGGTCTTCCTGGCCGGGCGGGATGTCTATGACAGGTTCTGGCAGCCAACCGTGCGGGTGCAGCAGACCTTGACGCTGGGATCAGACACCGCCGCTGTGGATATCTCCAGCGGCGAATACCTCGCCGGGCTCTCGCTCTCGCTTGACGGAAAAGACACCACCATTGAGGGACGCGTGAATGATTTTCGCTTCCGTCCTGTCCTCCCCTCATCCGCCATTTGGCCGGTGATCGTGCCAGCCGATTCAGAGACATCGGCGGGGGACTCTTTGCGATCGGTCACCCGTCGGCTGGAGATCGATTCTCCCGTGCGTCCATTCACTGTCGCGGTTACCTACCGGAGCCGTGAGGCGTTTGAAGCAACCTCGGAATGGGCCCACGGAGGGAACCGGCGCGCCTTACAGGAATCCGATCGTGCACGGTCGTATTACTGGTATTCCTTCCCCCCAATGCCACTCGTCATTCCCGTGACTTTCAGGCTGAAGCCGGGACAGCAGGTCACGGAACGGGTGGAGATCACCTACGACACCCTGTCTTATCCGGTGCAGGTGGCGCGGCCGCAGACGATGTTTTCAAAGCGAATGGTGGTCAGCAGGGAAGACACACTCTGAATATTCCGATGGAATGAACTCATGCCGTCACCGGTGTTGCATGTGCGTGATCTGTCAAAAAAGTATGGCGACCTGGTGGCCGTCGACGGTGTCAGCTTTGACGTGGAGAGGGAGGAGGTCTTCGGCATCCTCGGCCCGAACGGGGCAGGGAAAACCACCACGCTGGAATGCATAGAGACGCTTCGGCCTTTTGAGGCCGGGGAGATCTTGCTGGACGGTGTGGATGTGCGCGTGAACCCGCAGGAAGTGAAGCGCCGGATTGGCGTTCAACTCCAGTCATCATCGTTCTTCGACAAGCTGGATCTGTCCGAGCTTCTGTCGCTATTCGGCGAACTCTACAGCAGACGGGTCGATGCGGTGCGGTTGTTGGAGGAGGTGGAACTGGAGGACAAGGCACGATCGCGCGTGGGCGAGCTTTCGGGGGGACAGAAACAGCGGTTCTCGATCGCGGCGGCCCTTGTCAACGATCCCCTCGTGCTCTTCCTTGATGAACCGACCACCGGACTGGATCCCCAGGCACGACGCCATCTCTGGGGGGTTGTGCGGAAGATCCGATCGGAAGGAAAGACCGTCGTCCTGACCACGCATTACATGGACGAAGCCGAGGTACTCTGCGACCGTGTCGCCATCATGGACCATGGTAAGATCATCGCGCTTGACCCTCCGCAGGTCCTTGTTCAACGTTTGCTTTCGGGAGGGTTCAAGCGAGAGCGGGTGCAGCATCAGGCCAGCCTGGAGGATGTCTTCCTGGATCTTACGGGCCATTCGCTGCGGGAGGAATAGATGCGGGTCAAATGGATGCTGACACTTGCTTCGTTCAAGATGTTCTTCCGGCAGCGGGAAGCCATCATCTGGTCCTTCATCCTCCCGCTCTTCATCGTGTCGATATTCGCCTTTGTGCGCTTCGACAGCCTCGGCAGGATCCGGCTCGGAATCGTGGACGAATCCGGGGGCAGGAGCGCCGATCTGCTCAACGCCCTGGAGCAGGTGGAAACCTTCAGAACGGACCTCGGTTCGAGGGAAACGGAACTGGAGGAGTTGGAGAGAGGGGAGAGGGATCTGGTCCTTGTGATCTCCGGGTCGGTGCCAGGCGACGACTCCAACAGCGTTCTCGTTTACACCAATGAGGAGAAGGTGCAGGAAACACAGATCGGGGTGCTGGTCCTTCAGCGCTGTCTGGATGAGCGGCTCTTGCAGCGGACTCCGCTGGCCGGGAGGATCATCGTTCGCGCTCAGCCTGTCAAGAGCCGGAACCTCACGTATATTGATTTCCTCCTCCCCGGCGTCCTGTCGATGTCGATCATGCAGATGGGGATCTTTGGGGTCGCGTTCAGCTTTGTTTCGCTGAAGAAGCGCGGCATTCTCCGGAGGCTGTCGGTGACGCCGATCAGTCCGGCGGATTTCATCGTGGCGCAAGTCGCCACCCGGGTCGCCGTCCTGATGCTGCAGATCGCATTAATGGTGGCGGCGGGAATGCTCTTCATGCATTTCCATTTTGAGGGAAATCTCTTTTCTATGTTTCTGATCGGCGTTCTGGGCGCTGTCGTATTTCTTTCCGTCGGTTTCGCCATCGCAGGAGTCTCGAAAAGCGAAGACCAGGTCGCTCCGCTCGCGAACATCATCACGCTCCCTTTGCTGTTCCTCTCCGGCATTTTCTTCGATCGATCCAGTCTCCCGGTTTTTCTCCAGCGGATCACCGACTTCTCCCCATTGACCCACATTGCCGATGCCATGCGGGCGGTGGCGATCGACGGAGCC
>JAGDMJ010000214.1 GCA_017860555.1 Bacteroidota bacterium | reverse complement strand
CCATGCACCCGAACTCCAGAGGACCTCGGTTGCCTACTTCAGCGCGGAATTCGGCCTTCACGAAAGCCTCCGCATCTACTCGGGCGGGCTCGGCATCCTTGCCGGAGATCATTCCAAATCGGCAAGCGACCTCGGGCTTCCCTTCTACGGCATTACGCTCCTGTACAGGCAGGGATACTTTCAGCAGCAGATCTCCAACGACGGATGGCAAATGGAGCGCTATCCGACGTATGACCCGTCGCGCCTGCCGATCCGCCAGGTCAAAGACAAGCAGGGCAAACCGGTGGTCTGCTCTGTGGAGATTGGCAACGACAAAGTCCTCATCCAGGGATGGTCGGTACAGGTCGGGCGTACCACGATCTTTCTGCTGGACACCGACCTCCCGGAGAACGATAAGCGGTTCAGGGACCTCACCGCGCACGTGTACGGAGGAGACCAGTGGACACGCATCGGGCAGGAGATCGTCCTCGGCATCGGCGGAGTGCGGTTCCTCCGGGCGCTCGGGATCAGCCCCGGCGTCTTCCATATGAACGAGGGGCATTCGGCGTTCCTTACACTGGAATTGCTACGCGAACAACTGCGCCAGAAGAAGAGCGTGACCCACGCCGAGGGCACGGTTCGCAGCCAGTGCGTCTTCACGACCCATACGCCGGTTCCTGCCGGGCACGACCGGTTCGACTACGGGCTGATGAATGCGGCTCTGACATCCTTCTGTCAGTCAACCGGGCTGACGATCGACCAGTTGATGCGCTACGGCCGCGTCAGAAGCGACGACTACACGGAGCAGTTCACCATGACCGTGCTCGCCCTCCGGATGTGCCGGAAGGCCAATGGCGTCAGCGAGCTCCACGGCAAGGTCAGCCGCGAGATGTGGAAGGACCTCTACCCAGGAACGCCCGTCGAGAAGGTGCCGATCACGCACATCACCAACGGCGTGCATATGGCCGGATGGGCATCGCCCACCGCGTCGCGGTTCTGGACAACCCTCTTCGGCAACAAGTGGATCGACAATGTGGACGACAGGAAGTTCTGGCAGAAGGCGCTCAAGCCGGACAGCATTTCCGATGAACAGCTCTGGGCTCTCAGGACGGAACTCCGGCGCGAGTTGGTGGAGTTTTCCCGCCGGCGGCTCCGCGAGCAGAACCTCCGCCTGAACGCGGAGGATGTCTCCCTGTACGACCAGGTGCTTTCTCCTGACGCACTGACAATCGGTGTTGCCCGGCGTTTTGCCACATACAAACGCGCTCCCCTTTTCTTCCGCGACTTCGAATGGGCGCTCCGCACACTGACCGACAAGAACCGTCCGGTCCAGATGATCTTCGCAGGGAAAGCGCATCCCCGAGATGATGCGGGAAAACACTTCATCCGCGAAATTGTCAACATCTCGAAGCGGCTGGATCTGTTCGGCAAGGTGATTTTCATTGAAGATTACGACATCAATGTTGCCCGGCAGATGGTGGCGGGCTGCGACATCTGGCTCGCCACCCCCCGGCGTCCGATGGAGGCCAGCGGTACGAGCGGCATGAAGGCAATCATTGACGGGGGCCTTCATGTCATGACGATGGACGGGTGGTGGCGCGAGGCCTTCGACGGCCAGAACGGTTGGAAGGTGGGAGAAGACGTGACCGCACCCAACGAATCGATGCAGGACGATCTCGATGCCGCATCCCTCCGCTCCGTCTTTGAAAACGACATCATACCTCTCTTTTACAAACGGGGAAAGGACGGCACCCCGCACGACTGGCTGAAACGAATACGGCATTCCATCATCGACCTGGTGCCGGTGTATAATACGCACCGGATGGTGGGGGAGTATATCAGGAAGTTCTATATGAAGGGAAAGAAGGGCTAGGTACCGGACGTACAGGGACCCTCGCGGAGCATGGCCGCCTGTCGGCACCTTCGGCTCACACGAATCACAAAAAGCCGTTTTGTGCCTTTCCTTGACAACACGGCTCGATTTCTCTATTATTAGCTTATCTACCCACACCTATCCGCATTCCTATGAGAAAGCCGCGCACGAAGTCACGGGCGCGCTCCACTCCATCCGCCCGGCACCAGACCCGCGTCAAACGGCAACAAAAACCCGATCAGCGGACGCCGCTCCTTGAGTGGATGCAGAGGAACATCCTCTTCGGCAATGTCGATCCCAAAGTGCTCGGCCGCATCGCACCAAGGCTGTCGCTGCAAACCGTCAAAGCGGGGGAAATGATCTTTGACGAATCCTCCCGCGGGCGTGAACTCTACCTGCTCTGCCAGGGACGCGTGAAGATTGAGAAGTACACAAAATTCGGCGTGGATTCGCTCCTGGCAGTCCTGCACGAGGGAGACTTCTTCGGCGAGCTCTCGCTCCTGGACGGGCTTCCCCGCTCTGCCCGCGCCGATGCACTCGATGAATGCACGATCGTCAGCCTCAATCTTCCCGAGGTGCGCTGGCTCCTAGAGCAAAGCCCGCAATTCGCCTCCAATCTGCTCACCAATCTTGCCATCCGGCTCCGCACCATGGATCAGACATATGTGGTGGAGCTGGACCGGAACGCGCTGGCGCTCAAAGGGAAGCTGGATCGGCTCAACAAGCTCATTGAGGCAAGCAAGATCGTCAACTCGGCTATTGACATCGACCGGCTGCTCGGCCTGATCCTGGATGTCGCCGTGCGCGGCACCGGAGCAGACCGTGGCACCCTTTACCTCGCCGACGAGAGCAGCAACGAGCTCTGGTCCAAGGTCGCGCAGGGGCGCAACAACATGGTCGAGATACGCCTCCCGTTCGGACGGGGGCTCGCCGGGTATGTGGCCAAGACGGGCGAGACCGTCAACATTGCCGATGCCTACAAAGACCCGCGCTTCAATCCGGAGATCGACAAGCGGAGCGGCTACAAAACCCACAATGTGCTCTGCATGCCGATGCGGAACAAAGACGGCAAGATCGCCGGTGTCTTTCAGCTTCTGAACAAACATGAGGGCTCGTTCGGGCTGGATGACGAAGCATTCATCGACGGCCTTTCCGTGCACGCCGCCATCGCGCTGGAAAACGCGCGCATGGCGAAAGAAATGGTGCAGAGCGAGCGGCTATCGGCGGTGGGGCGGATGGCCAGTACCATCATCCATGACATCAAGAACCCGATGGCCACGCTCCGGATCTATGCCCAGGTGATCCAGAAGAAGAGCCCCACCGAAGAGTCGGCACAGCTGGCCGAAGAGATCATCCGGCAGGTGGACCGGTTCGTCAGCATGACGCAGGAAGTTTTGGACTTCTCGCGCGGCGTCAGCGAGATCAAGACCGAGGAAGTGGTGCTGGGTGAGGTTCTAGAAAGCATGCTGGCGTTCGTGGACCGCGACCTCGGCAAACGTAATGTCGCTATCGTGCGGCAGTTCGATTATACTGACACGTGCCTGATGGACATCGACAAGGTCGTCCGCATCTTTTACAATATTGCCGCCAATGCCGCCGATGCGATGAAGGATGGCGGGACTCTTACCGTCCGTTCGGTGAAGAAAGACGACAACGTCCTGATCGAGTTCTCTGACACCGGCTGCGGCATTCCTGACGAGATACGCCACCGGGTCTTCGAACCGTTCTTCACCCATGGCAAGCGACATGGCACCGGGCTCGGCCTCGCCATCGTGAAGAAGATCATGGAGGATCATCACGGCACGGTGCAATTGGAGTCGGAGGAGGGAAAAGGAACGACGGTACGGCTCTGTTTCCCGATCCATCGTTCGTGACCTCCCCCGCTCGCCGGTAGAGGGAAGAGCGTTGCTGCCCGGTCAGCCTTCAGGCAGCGTCTCTCGAGGGGCCCGGGCGCCACGGAGCAGGCAGCCACCACCTCTCATGGGGGACGGGGTCCTCCCTCCGTGCACGTCGTTTCTCTATTCTCCGCATTCGCCCCGTCGAGTTCTTTCCAGCAAGATTCGTGCTCGTCAGCATTGTTTCTTCCTTGATACTCCGCTCGGAATTGTGTATTTTTTTAATCCTGACCATTTGGGTAGATGGCGAAATTGGCAGACGCGTTGGACTTAGGATCCAATGGAGAAATCCGTGGGGGTTCAAGTCCCCCTCTACCCACGTTCTTTCATCACACACAGGAAGGTTACGACGTTGCAGGTCACCATTACCCCCCTTTCCGGGGTCCAGCAGGAAGCCGAAATCGAGGTCACCCACGAGGAACTGCAGCCCCACTTCGAAAAGGCATATGAGAAATACCGCCCGAAACTGGAGATCAAAGGTTTCCGCAAAGGCCGCGTGCCTCTCCCGATGATCAGGAAGCTCTATGGCGAAGCCATCGAGCGCGACTCCCTGGATACCATCGCCGACGATCTCTACCAGAAGGCCATGCAGGAGAAGGATATCCACCCGCTTGGCAAGGCGGCCCTCGTCGACATGGATTTCAAGCGAGGAGAAAGTTTCCGCTTCAAGATCAAGTATGAGGTCAGGCCGGAGATCAAGCTGGAGAAATACAAGGGCCTCAAGCTCGACAAAGAAGTACACCTGGTCACGGATGCGGAGGTGGAGACCGAAGTGGAGCACCTCCGCCGGGCAAATGCCACAACCGCGCCCGCTGACGCCGTCACCGGCCCCGAGCACATCGTCACGGCAGACGTCCAGGAACTGGACGAAGCCGGCACACCGTTGATCGGCCGGAAAAGCGCAGGTGCGCGGTTCCTCCTTTCGGACCCACACATGATCCCCGAGGTCAAGGAGGCCTTGGGCAACGCCAGAGTGGGAGAGACGTACCGTGCCAGTTACGAGTCGAAGCACGAGGACCACACGCATACGGCGAATCTTTCGATGGCCGTCACGGGCATTCAGCAGGTCACGCTCCCTCCGTTGGACGATGACCTGGTAAAGAAGATCACGGGGGACAAAGTCACCTCCCGTGAGGAGTTCATGAAGAGCCTCCGGTCCGACCTCGAGCGATACTGGAAAGACCACGCGGAACGAAAACTTTCCGATGAAATTGCGACGGAAGTGGTGCGCATGCACGAGTTCTCCGTCCCCGACGCGCTGGTGGAGGGATTCCTCGACAGCTTCGTCGAGGATGTCAAGCACCAGTCGCGCGACAAGAAACTCCCTGAGGGGTTTGATGAGCAGAAATTCCGCGAGGAGAGCCGGGCATACGCGGTATGGCAGGCGAAATGGCTCCTCCTGAAAGAGAAGATCGCCGAGCAGGAGAATATTACAGTTTCAAAAGAGGAGGTCGAAAAGCTGGCCGAGGCAGAGGCGCCGCGCCTAGGTGTTACCAAGGAGCAACTGCTTCGCTACTATACGGCCTCCGGTTCGGTGACCGAACGGCTGCTTGCGGACAAGGTCATGGCGTTCTTGAAAGAGCATGCAAAGATCACGGAGAAGATCGTAGATCCAAAGGCGGGAACCAGCCTCAAATAATGCTGTTCAAGATGGCATCCACGCCGGCGAAGGGCCGGCAGAATACACCAGGAAATTTTACGACACGGCAGGAGAGAGGAACACCATGAAAACGTCCCCGATGTTCAGTCAGCTGGTTCCCATGGTCGTCGAACAAACGGGCCGCGGCGAGCGGGCCTATGATATCTTCTCACGGCTGCTGAAGGAACGCATCGTCTTTATTGGCACCGCCATCGACGACACGATCGCCAGTCTGGTGATCGCCCAGCTTCTTTTCCTCGAGTCCGAGGATCCGGACAAGGACATCAGTCTGTATATCAACAGTCCTGGAGGCAATGTGCACTCAGGGCTTGCCATTTACGATACGATGCAGTACATTCGTCCAGATGTTGCCACCATCTGCATCGGCATGGCGGCAAGCATGGGGGCAATTCTCCTGGCCGGCGGCACGAAGGGAAAGCGCTCCGCCCTCCCGAACTCGCGGATCATGATCCACCAGCCGTGGGGAGGGACGCAGGGGACCGCTTCGGACATCAGCATCCAGGCGGAAGAGATCCTTCGGACCAAGAAGCGGCTCAACGAAATTCTGTCCCAGCACACGGGCCAACCCCTGGCAACCATCGAGAAGGACACCGACCGTGACCGGTATATGTCCTCCGAGGAATCGCGGGCCTATGGCCTGATCGACAACGTCTTTCTCAAGAAAGAGCGCGACTCAAAAAAGTAATCAGCTATCTCTATGGCTTCAAAATCCCGAACCGGCGACAAGATCCACTGCTCATTCTGCGGCAGGTCTCCGGAGGAAGTGCAGAGCATCATCGCCGGCCCGGACGTGTACATCTGCGACATCTGCGTCTCGAGCTCCGTCGATATCATCCGGAATACCCTCGCTTC
>JAGDMJ010000213.1 GCA_017860555.1 Bacteroidota bacterium | reverse complement strand
ATTTTTCCACTCGTCGTACAGTAAGGAGGGACAGCAATCGGTGCGATCCTACACACTCGAAGAAATTCGTCGGTGTTTCTCAAGCTCACGTGATTTCA
The DNA here is from genome assembly GCA_017860555.1 of Bacteroidota bacterium. Classification (GTDB taxonomy): domain Bacteria; phylum Bacteroidota; class Ignavibacteria; order UBA10030; family UBA6906; genus JAGDMJ01. The sequence goes on along the minus strand of JAGDMJ010000213.1, from coordinate 6,174 downwards.
ACGAGATTTTCGACGTTTTTCAGTCGGCGCTTTCCCAGAAATTGAAGGATGTCGAGCCCTACAGACTCCTTTTTTGGAATCACTCACTCACGCCGGACGAGGTGAGGCTGTTCGGAGAAAAGCTGGCCCACGAATTTCCGGACCTTGCCTACGATGTCTATCTCTGGTTAGCAAGTATCTTTGAAGTCACGCATTCGTCGGCCGACAACTACGAGCTTGCCGTGCATTATTATCAAAAAGCAGCACTGGCCAAACCGGCCGAGCCCGATCCCTACCTCGATGCATGTGACTGCTATGATCCTGATCTGAATATCCCGCCGCTCGCAAGCCTGATCGAGTTTGTCAAACATGGCGTGGCACATGTTTCCAACCCGGCCAATCTTTACAAGCGCCTGGCACATCTATATGAGCTGAGCGGCGATCCGGAACAGAGCGAGTACTACCGGCAGAAGGCAGAAGAAGCTTCCACTCCCGGCCCTGGAAATCCGACGGCCGAATGAAGGAACTCAAAGGCTACATGATGGTGATGGGTGCTTCCCTGTTCTGGGGAGGATCCGCAACCGCGGCGAAATATCTCCTCAACCGCCATCTGGATACGCTGCTCATTGTGCAGACCCGTGTCACGTTCGCCTGCTTGCTTTTGCTGCCTTACCTGATCCTGTCGAAGCCCGGTGCCCTGCATGTACGCCCACGCGACCTCTGGCAATTCGCTCTGCTCGGCATTCTGGGGGTGGCCGGGTCCAACTTCACCTACTACTTCGCCATCAAAGAGAGCACGGTGGCGACCGCCATCCTGATTCAATACACCGCTCCATTGCTCGTGATAGCCTACGCAGCGTACTCGGGGGAAGAGAAGTTCACCGCCGTCAAAGTCATCGCCGCCACGATTTCGCTCCTGGGATGTTTTCTGGCGGTCGGGGCATACAATTTCTCCCTGCTGAAGATCTCCCCTCTCGGGCTAGTCAGCGCGATCAGCTCGGTATTCACATGGGCGTTCATGAACGTGTACACCCGGCATCTCCTTTCACGGTATACGCTCTGGACGGTCATGTTCTACGCGATCGCCTCCGCTTCTGTATTCTGGCTGGTCATTCAGCCTCCCTGGGCCATCGCGGGGCTGGATCTCACGGTGGACGTCTGGGGAGGGTTGATTGTCCTGTCCATCATCTCGGTCCTGATCCCTCATTCACTGTACTTCAGCGGCCTGCGGTACGTGGTTGCGTCGCGCGCGATCATCACGAGCACCCTTGAACCGATCGTTGCAATCGTGACGGCGGCGATTTTCCTGGGAGAGTATCTGGCCTTCGCACAGACCATCGGCGCGCTCTTCGTCATGGGCGCCATCGTGCTCCTGCAACTGCGGCGTGAGCCCGTACGAATTCCCAAGCGGGAGCCCTCTCATGCTTCGTAGCAGCAGACGATCGGAGAAGATCCGCCAGGTTCTCGCCAGGCGTCAACCCGGGCTCACGGTGGTCGTGGAGAACATCCATGACCCGCACAATGTCAGCGCGGTCTTCAGAACATGTGACGCCGTCGGGGTGATGCGGGTGGAGTTGCTCTACACACAAGAAAAATTCCCTCGGATCGGCAAGAAGAGTTCCTCCAGCGCCAACAAATGGCTCGAACGCCGCCGGCACACTTCGGTGGACCACTGTTACCGCCTTCTCCGGGAAGAGGGATTTCGGATCTACGCGACACACCTGGGACCCGCCTCCGTATCGCTCTACGATCTGGACCTCACGCAAAAGGTCGCCATTGTCTTCGGCAACGAGCACCGCGGCGTTTCCGATGAAGCGGCGATGAAAGCGGACGGGAATTTCCAGATCCCCATGATGGGAATGATCCAGAGTCTGAACGTATCCGTGGCTGCGGCGGTCACCCTGTATGAGGCACTCCGGCAGCGTCTGGCCGGCGGGACTCTTGACCAGTGTCTGTTTTCACAGGAGGAACTCCAGGCTTTCTACGAAGAATGGATAAAACGGTGATGCCGCCGTGTTGCATCGCCAACGAACAATCGCTATATTGAAACGTCATACCATCCATTGAACAGCAACATTTCATCACGTTCCACGTATAGTCACCCATGATACAGAGCCCCGAAAGTGTAGACTTTCTCGGATTGAATTTCATCGCCATCGGCGGGATCGGGTTGTTGATCTTCATCTACCTGGTGTTGTTGATCAGAAAACGCTGGAAACAGAATTTCCTGCACAAAACCCCGGAGAAGAAGAACGGGAGTTAGTTGCTGGTTGCTGGTTCTCCTCACACCGAGGGCCCTTTGAGGTCCTTTTTTTGTGCGCGCTCATCCTGGCCCTTCGCCCCCTGCTCCTTTGCTCTTCTTGAATTCAAGGCACGTTTTAGGTACCATAGGAAAGATACTTCTTGCGCAAATCGTCTATGATACGAATCGTCATATTATCTGGCCTCGCCGTGCTCTTTTTCATAGCGGCAACATTCGGTGAGCCAGCAAAAAAGGGAAGCTCCCAGCATACGGCTGTTCGCCTGCTGGCCGATGTCCAGACCGTCCAACCTGGCTCACGCTTCACCGTGGGTGTCTTCATGACCATGGATCCAGGCTGGCACACCTACTGGAAGAACGCCGGCGAGGCAGGGCTTCCGACTTCGGTCCAGTGGGAACTCCCGGACGGCATCACCGCCGCAGAGATCCAGTGGCCTCTGCCGGAAAAACACATTGAAGCTGGCAACATTCTCACATACGGGTATTCCGACGAGAATATGTTGCTGGTTTCCATGGAGGCTTCCTCTTCTCTCAAGCCGGCCTCAACGATCACCTTGAAGGCAGCAATCAGCTGGCTCGAATGCGAGCGCGTGTGCGTGCCCGGAAGCGCGGACGTACAATTGAAGCTCCCGGTATCGGCCGCGGCACCGGCGCGATCAAACGAGGAGCTGTTCCGCTCATACCGCGCCAAAACCCCGAAGCCGGGGGACAGCGACCCGAGAGTGGCGGTGCAACGGACGTTGGAAGGGAGCCAGATCATATTTCGCCTGACGCCTACGGCGGGCACCGCGCTGGCCACGGACCCCTCGAGCGCCCCTGATTTTTTCCCGGAGATGTCCGACGACCTCTTGGCCGGACGGACAGTGATCAACGCGACCCCTCAGGAAGCGGTGATCACGCTTCCTCTTTCCACCGCACAGCCCCTTCCCAGTGCAACAGCCATTCGCGGAGTCCTGCTGTACACGTTGGCACAGGGTGAAAGACAGGGCATGGAAATTGAAATCCCGCTTCCGCCGGGATTCTCCAGTGCACGTGCCGGAAATGAGCAAGGCATCCTCGGACAAACCTTTTCTCTGGAACGGTCATCCGGAGGAAGCCAGCCGCTTGGCCTTTACCTGCTCTTCGCTTTCATTGGCGGGCTTCTTCTCAATATCATGCCGTGCGTCCTCCCGGTCATCGCACTGAAAATCTTCGGACTGGTCAAGATGGCCGGTGATCACCCGGAACGGGTAAAGAGGCTTGGATGGTCTTTCTCTCTCGGGATCCTTTCCTCCTTCCTCCTGCTCGCCCTTCTTGTGATCATCCTCCAGACCGCGGGGCAGCATGTGGGATGGGGCTTCCAGTTCCAGGAACCTCTCTTCATCATCATCATGAGCGCTGTCGTGTTCGCGTTCGGACTCAGCCTCTTCGGGGTGTATGAAATCCGACCACCGGCCGCAGCGGTAACGGGAGTAGGTTCCGTGATAGCGCGTACAGAGGGAAGCGGCAAAGGGTATGCCGCCTCCTTCTCCGAGGGAGTGTTCGCTACGATCCTTGCAACCCCCTGTACCGCTCCGTTCCTCGGCACTGCCCTGGGATTTGCCTTCGCGCAACCAGCCTGGACAACGGTATTGATCTTCGCCACCGTCGCCCTGGGGATGGCACTGCCGTACCTCATTCTTACTGCCCGCCCGTCCTGGTTGAAGTTTCTCCCCAGGCCGGGAGCTTGGATGGAGACGGCGAAACAGGTCATGGGTTTCCTGATGATGGCGACGCTGCTCTGGCTGCTCTATATCCTCGGCAAGCAGCTCGGCATGGAGGCGGTGGTTTGGACGGGAGCATTCCTTCTCACGGTCGGCGTTGCCTGCTGGATGATAGGGCGGTTTGCAACGCTGACTGCCACCCGGAGAAGCGTGGCTGTCACGTGGGGCGCCTCCCTCGTCTTCGTCGGCATCGGATACTGGATCTTTCTCAGCCCCGTACTTGAAGCGCGGGACATACTGACGGCCCCCCCAACCGTCTCGTCGATCAATCGGGAGGGAGGCACTTCAGAGATCCCCTGGGAGACCTTCTCCCTCACCGGACTCGAGGAACACATCTCGGGAAACAAGGCGGTCTTCATCGACTTCACAGCGGAATGGTGTTTGACCTGCAAGGTCAACGAACGAACCGTCCTGGCGGACCAGGATGTGATCGACAAGTTCAAGAGCTCCGGTATTGTTCCGATCCGGGCCGACTGGACGAACAAGAACCCCGATATTACGAGACTGCTTGCGAAGTTCGGACGGTCAGGGGTTCCCCTCTATGCGATCTTTCCGGCCGGGCGTCCCTCCGCCCCCATAATTTTGCCGGAGATCATTACCAGTAGCATCGTCATTGACGCGATCGATCGCGCGACCGAGGTCGCATCAGTAAACGAGGTGATGTGATGGATGATCGCCCCACCCGCAGGCCCATCATCCCGAGACGCCTTTACATCCTTCTCTAGACTCCCTGCTCACACTCCGCATGTCCCCGGGCTTCAAGATAGCCTGATTATTGCTATATTATGGACGATCGTGTCCGAGTCCCATTGGTCGAAAGGTCTTCCATGCATCCCCAGGATCAGTCTCAAAAAACCGCCTGGCATCTCGTATTGATCTTTGTCCTGCTCACTCTGGGGATTCTGGCTGCGGGGTACTTGTACTACCGGAACATCCGGGAGCATGAATATCTCGCGACGATACTGGTCGTGGTTCTGATGCTCGCTGCTTGGGCCAACGTCGCATCCATCTGGCGTCGGCAGCGAGCCGACTTCTATCGGAGACAATACGAGGCAGAGATCGAGCGGCATGCGTTGGAGAAGCACCACGCATTCCTCACGAAATACGCGAACGACATCATTCTGCTCCTCGATGAGAACCTCACGATCCAGGATGCCAATGATCGCGCCCTGTCAGCCTACGGGTATACGCGGAGGGAACTCTTTGCGCTCAACGCACGCTCGCTTCATGCTCCCGAATCGCGGGACGCATTCGCGGCACAGATCGAGATTCTGCGGCGGGAGGGGACGGCCCTGGTTGAAACGGTCCATCAGCGCAAAGACGGTACACGCTTCCCGGTCGAGATCAGCTCCCGGGTGATCCACGTCGACGATGAGGTCTTCTATCAGAGCATCATGCGTGATATCACCCAGCGCAAGCTCGCAGAGCATGCGATGCTCGAGAGCGAGGCCCGGTTCCGGGCCGTGTTCGAGAAAGCCGGTATCGGTATTGCGCTCACCGAACCGGGCGGGCGCTTCCTGGAAACTAACCCCAGGCTCCAAGCAATGTTGGGCTATACCGCCGAGGAACTTCGGCAATCCAGCTTTGAGATGCTTGACCACCCGGATGAACGCAGGCTCGACATGAACACGACAGGGGAAGGAAACCAAGAACGCCTTGATGACCAATCCCGCATGGAGCGGCGGTATCTGCACAAAGACGGGCATGTCGTCTGGGCCCGCCTGACCAGCACGGTCATCTACGACGCCGGCGGAAAGCCGCAATACGGCCTGAGCATGGTCATGGACATCACCAAACGCAAGCGTGGGGAAGCGGTACAGTCGGCCATCTATGAGATCTCCGAGGCGGCAAACACCACGGAAAACCCGGCCGATCTTTACCGCTCGATTCACCGGGCCCTCAGTGCGCTCATGCCAGCTCAGAATTTCTACATTGCCCTCTACGATGCCGCACGCGACCTCATCAGCTTCCCGTACTTCGTAGACCAGTTTGATGAAATACCCGCGCCCCGCAAACCCGGCCGGACCCTTACGGCATACGTCCTCAGGACCGGCCGCCCCCTCCTTGCCTCCCCGAAGATTTTCGAAGAACTGGTATCGGCAGGCGAAGTAGAGATGCTCGGCGCGCCCTCTCTGGACTGGCTTGGCGTGCCGCTCAAAGCGGAAGACCGTGTCATCGGTGTAATGGCGGTTC
>JAGDMJ010000212.1 GCA_017860555.1 Bacteroidota bacterium | reverse complement strand
CTTTTACCAGGATACCCGCACGGTCTTCACCATTCACAACATGGCCTATCAGGGGGTTTTCCCCCGGTCGGTGTTCGCGAAGACCAAACTCCCGGCCAACCTCCTTTCGGAGAAGGGCATTGAGGCGTACGGAAAAGTGAATTTCCTCAAGTCGGGCCTCGTTTTTGCCGATGCCATTACGACGGTCAGTGAAAAATACGCGGAAGAGATCCAGTCCTCCGACGAGTTCGGCGCAGGCTTGCAGGATGTCGTGAAAGATCGAAAGCACGACCTGAGCGGGATCATCAATGGCATTGACTACACGGTCTGGGACCCGTCCGTGGATGAGCTGATCCCCCACCGGTACGACCCAAAGTCGATCGACCTCAAAACCGAGAACAAGAAGGCGCTCCTGGCGAAGATGGGACTTCCCTTTCACGAAAGGATCCCCGTCATCGGCATCATCTCCCGTCTCGCGGATCAGAAAGGGTTTGACCTGATCGACGAAGTGCTGGATGACCTGATCAGTCTTGACATTCAGCTCGTGGTGCTCGGCACCGGGGAAAAGAAGTACCATGACATGTTCGAGCGGACACAGAAGAAGTATCCGCAGAAGGTGGCAGTTGCGTTGACATTCAGCAATGAGCTGGCCCATCTCATCGAGGCCGGCAGCGACATGTTCCTGATGCCGTCCCGCTACGAGCCGTGCGGGCTGAACCAGCTGTACAGCTTGCGGTACGGGACGATCCCGATTGTCCGGGCTACCGGAGGGCTGGACGACACGATCGAAGACTACAACGCGTCGGCGGGGACCGGCACAGGATTCAAATTCAAAAATTACGACAGCCGTGAGATGTCGCGCGCCGTGCAGCGGGCTGTGCAGGCATATGCGGATCAGGCGGTGTGGCGGAAACTGATGAAGACCGGCATGAACAAGGATTTCTCCTGGGAGGCTTCCGCAAAGAAATACATTCAGCTGTACAGGAGCCTTGTGAAGAAGTGATGGGAGGACAGATTGCTGCATTTCTTGACCGCGACGGGACGCTGAACGAAGAAGTGAACTTTGTGCGGAGACCGGAAGAGCTGGAACTTCTCCCGGATGCTGCCGCCTCCGTCCGCGCATTGAACGAACGCGGGATCATCGTCTGCATCATCTCAAACCAGTCGGGGGTGGCCCGGGGGTTCTTGACGGAAGAGGACCTTGTCCCCATTCACACGAAACTGGAGCGCGAACTCGACCGCTCGGGGGCCTGGATCGACCGCATCTACTACTGTCCACACCACCCGACCGAAGGCATACCCCCTTACAACATCGTCTGTACTTGCCGCAAGCCGGAGACCGGCATGCTCCATCAGGCCGCACAGGAATTCGGATTGGACCTCCGGCAATGCTTCGTCGTCGGAGACCGGATCGTCGACATTCAAGCGGGTCGCGCCGCAGGGGCGACAACGATCCTGGTGATGACCGGATACGGGCCACATGCCCTGAAGGAATGCCGCGAGAACGATGTTGTTCCGGATTTTATCGCCGCGGATATCGCGGAAGCGTCGAATATCATTGTGCAGAAGACCAACGGAGAATTACCCAGGAATGACTGAACACACGCGAGGCTGGATTCTTACTGTCGTGCAATGTTTCTGCTTTGTTGTCATCGCTCTGTCCGCTATGTCGTGCAGCGAAGAACCGACGGAAGAGAACTCTCCTACGGCTCCTCTGCCGCTTCCCGGGATCACCATCCGTGACACCACCATTACCGCAATCGGCGACTCGACCTTCAAGCAGTACATCCCGATGGATGGCATGACCAATCTCGTCGGCAACGCCGAAGGATACACCGCGCTTTCGGTGATCGAGTTCTACCCGAGCTACTTCGTCCTCCGCGACACGGTGAACGTCGTCTCCGCCAAGCTGAGGCTTCGACTGTCGTACACGCTTGGAGACGCCGCGGGACCGGTTTCCTTCGATGTCTATCGCGTGACACGAGGATGGAACCCCTCCACCCTTCGCTGGGACAGCGTCCAGACCGGATTCTATGACGCGTCCACAAAGCGGGGCGGGTTCTCGGGAACCATATCGGCGGACACATCGTATCTCACCGTGGACCTCGACACGACGATGGTGCGCGAATGGATCAGTAGCACGGCCTCCGCGAGCTTGAAATACGGGATCATCCTCGTCCCCCTTCCGTCTTCTTCCGTCCGGGGTTTCATGCAGTTCTATTCCGGCGATTCGCTCTCCTTTTATCCAACACTGGAAGTCATTGCCACCAACACGAGCGGGACGACGAGAGACACATCCACATACTACAACGGCATCGCAACTTTCGTCGGTGACGTGACCCTCCCGGGCGACCCGGCGATTCTGCAAACGCAGGCGGGCGTCGTATACCGGAGCAAGCTCTCGTTCGACATCTCGTTCATCCCCCGGGGGACGATCATCAACAGCGCTCTGCTTTCGCTCGATGTGGTGCCAACGTCGATGCGACTCACCAGCTTCACCACCGATACGGCCGTGGCGGCACACGTGGCTTTGTCCACCGATGGCTTGAGCTTCGAGTCGGGAGCCTCAGCCATTCGCCCGGCGACCGGAACCCCCAACACGTTTTCGGGCGATGTCAGCCACGCCGTCCAGGCATGGGTACGCGGTCCGAATTACGGCCTGGTTCTGCGGGTCCCCGCTCCCTGGGAAACGAGCAGGTTCGATCTGTATGGCTTCCATGGTACCCGTTCGTCGACTGCCGCATCCAGGCCCAGGCTCAAAATCATCTATTCTCTCGGAAACTAATCGCATGTCATTCCATCGAACGCTGCTTCTCATATGCGCGGTTCTCTCCGGTGCTGCCTGCACGGCGCGCGCGGGCAGCGGGGGATCCACGTATTCCATGCTGGGACTCGGCGACATTCGTTACATGCCCGGCGCACGCGGCGCAGGAATGGGGTACACGGGCATCGCCCTTCCGACGTCGCAGTTCATCAACCCCACGGCGCCGGCGACATGGGCCCGCATCACCCGCACGCGAGTGGATGCGAGCCTCCTGTATGAAGGGTTCAATACCAGCGACGGTTTCGATTCCCGGTATCTGTCTGAATTCAATTTCGCCGGAGCACTCCTGGCAATCCCCATTTCCCAGGTGGATGGCATCGTGCTCGTGGGCGGCTTCACTCCGTATAGCAACGTGAGTTTCGACCTCGCGACCTCCGGAACGTACGAGTCAGGCTCCGAGGAGATCAACTATTCCCTCCGACATGTGGGAACGGGAGGGCTTGGCCAGGCCCAGATCGGCCTGTCATATTCCCCGCGAGACCTGCTGGCTGTTGGCGCGTCGCTCAACTACGTCTTCGGCACGATTGAAAAGACCACGCAGATGACTGCCATACCGGACATTTACGGCACGGGGAACAGGAAGGAAATGAACTACATCAGGGGAGTGGTGGCAAACGTGGGGGCGCTGTACTCAGGATTCGCGGGAGTCCTCAGGCCTCTGACCGTTGGCGTCAATGTCACCACGCCGAGTGTCTTTTCCTCAACGATCCAGAAGTCCTTCATCTACACCGGAGGGTCGGACAACACCACCACCGATTACGACACGCTTTCGGAGATCAACGCAAATATCTCGGTTCCCATCGCCCTCGGTTTTGGTATTACCTGGGCGGCCAGCGACCGCCTGGTATTTGCCGCGGACTACCGCATGCAGCCGTGGGGGAGTTCCGAATTCTACGGCGAGAAGCCCGCCGGACTGCGGAACAGCCAGATGGCCGGCATCGGTTTTGAGATGGGCCCGACGCGCGACCCTGCCGCCTCGTTCTGGAATACTATCGCCTACCGATTGGGTTTCTACTACAACGCCACGTACTATGAAGTCAAAGGCGTACCGATTAACGAATGGAGCGGAACGGTGGGCCTGTCGGTTCCCATCAGCGGCGACACGCGGCTGAATCTTTCCGGAGAATACGGCGTCAGAGGGAAAACCAGCAGCGCACTGGTCAAGGAGACTGTGTTCCGCTTTACCGCATCGGTTACCCTCGGGGAGATGTGGTTTGTGAGACCAGAAGAAGATTAAGATTGAAGATGGAGGATCGATGGTCGAAGATTGACAACGAAGGCTGTTTCATGACTTCCCTGGTCACTTTTCAGCTTGGCGAAGGATCCGCCGACACTGCCGCGGCCTTCACACCGTAGCAGACACACGGTTCATATATCCACGGTAGGGTTCTTACCCTCCCGATCTTCGAAAGGTTCGTCAATGGCAATGTCCCATCTACAGCATCAAGACTTTGAAGTCTATGCCGCGGTTCGGGATGAGATCCGCCGGCAGAACACGAAGCTCGAACTGATCGCTTCCGAGAACTTCGTCAGCGCGGCCGTCCTCGAAGCGGTCGGCTCGCCACTCACCAACAAGTACGCCGAAGGATACCCCGGCAAGCGCTACTACGGCGGGTGCGAGTTCGTGGACGTTGCAGAGAATCTCGCCCGTGACAGGGCGAAGCACCTCTTCGGCGCGGAGTACGCAAACGTTCAGCCACACTCCGGCTCGCAGGCAAACATGGCCGTGTATTTCACGTTCGTGAGACCGGGCGACACGCTGATGGGTATGAACCTCTCCCACGGTGGCCACCTTACGCATGGCTCGCCCGTGAACTTTTCCGGCCAGTTCTACAAGTTCGTGCCGTACGGCGTTCATCCCGAGACCGGGCGGATTGATTTCAACGAAGTCGAAAGCCTCGCCAGGCAGCACAAGCCGAAGATGATCACGGTTGGCGCCAGCGCGTATTCACGAAACATCGACTACAAGGCTTTCCGTCAGATCGCGGACAAAGTAGGCGCATTCCTCTTTGCCGACATCGCCCACCCGGCGGGGCTCATCGCCAGGAAACTCCTTGACGATCCTCTCCCCTGGTGCCACGTGGTCACTTCGACGACACACAAAACGCTGCGCGGGCCGCGGGGCGGATTGATCCTGATGGGAAAAGACTTCGACAATCCCTTCGGCCTGGTAGCGCCCAAATCAGGCCGGACCAAGAAGATGTCCGAACTGATCGATTCGATGGTCATCCCCGGCATCCAGGGCGGGCCTCTCATGCACGTCATCGCGGGCAAGGCGGTGGCTTTCGGCGAGGCGCTCCAGCCCGGGTTCGAGACATACGGGAGACAGGTAATAAAGAACGCGCAAACGCTTGCGGCAAAACTCGTCGGTTTTGGCTACAAGGTCATCTCCGGCGGCACGGACAACCACCTAATGCTCCTGGACCTCCGCTCCAAGAACCTGACCGGCAAGGAAGTCCAGGAGGCGCTCGACGAGGCAGGAATCACGGTGAACAAGAACGCCGTCCCGTTCGACGATAAGAGTCCCCTGGTCACGAGCGGGATCCGGATCGGCACCCCTGCCCTCACGACCCGCGGGATGAAGGAAGGCGAAATGGAAGAGGTCGGCAATCTGATCAACGAAGCGGTCTGTAATTTCGGAAAGAAAGAGGTTTACGCCTCCGTGGCCCGAAAGGTGGAACAGCTATGCCTGCGGTTCCCGCTCTATCCGGAGCTCTGATTGTGGATTATGGATAACACATCAGCTTCATACCCCGGCGTTGATGAGCCGGTGGAGAGCGCCAAGGAGATGTCATTCCTCGAACACCTGGAGGAGCTCCGCTGGCGGATCGTCAAGGCCCTCATCGGAATCGTGCTGGGGATGATCCTCTGCTGGATCTTCATCGACCCGATCATGGAATCGATCCTCTTGCGGCCGGTGATCGAACTGAACAACAACCTCTCCCCCGGCCAGCAGCCCATCCGCCTCCAGAACCTCAAGCCATTCGGACAGCTCTTCCTGTACATGCAGGTGGCGATCATCGGCGGCATCATCCTGAGCATTCCCAACATTCTGTATCAGTTCTGGGCGTTCATTGCTCCCGGGCTCATGCCGAAGGAGCGGAAGTACATCAAGTGGATCGTCTTCTTCTCCTCCTTTTGTTTTCTTTTCGGGGTCGCTTTCTCCTACTACCTGATGCTGCCCGCCGCGCTCAAGTTCTTCGCGGGATTCGGGACTCCCGAGATCGAGAACAACACGGCGATCAACGAATACATGGATTTCATCATCAGCGTGATGCTGGCCGCGGGCGTGGTCTTCGAGCTGCCGATGGTTTCCTGGTTTCTCTCCAAGTTGGGGATTCTGACGCCCACGTTCATGCGCAGGTACCGCCGCCATTCGATCGTCGCCATCTTCGTTCTCTCCGCTGTCCTCACTCCCGGCACTGACCCGGTGAGCCAGGTGCTTCTGGCGGTCCCGCTGTTGCTCCTGTATGAAGTAAGCATCCTGATCTCCGTCTGGGCCTGGAAAGGAAAGAACAAGAGTGACTGATCTCCAAGAAAT
>JAGDMJ010000211.1 GCA_017860555.1 Bacteroidota bacterium | reverse complement strand
ACAAAGGCGAGCGCCCTTGTAAATGAGCTGTACTTTGCTGCGGGAAAGAACAGGCTCTACGCTCAGCAGGAGAGGTCGACTACAAACGAGATGGCAGAAGAGACGCGGAGACTTTTTGCGGCGGACACTGCTCTCATGGGGCACTTCAACCGCGTCCTTGCAGGCGGCAAGTGGGATCACTTCATGGATCAGGCTCATCTGGGCTACACCAACTGGGCGGATCCGCCGGTGAACAGCCTGAGAGCAGTTCCGCTTGCCGAAATCGATGTTCCCGCGCCGGCAGCGATGGGCGTGGCCATAGACGGTGCGGTAGCCGCTTGGCCCGCCTGGGAAGGAGGCATGGCGCTCCCTCCGTTCGATCCGTTCAACAAGCAGCGCCGCTTCATTGACGTGTTCAACAAAGGGAGAACCCCGTTCTCCTATACTGCCACCGCAGACAAACCATGGATACAGCTCTCCGCTCGCGGGGGTGAAGTGAAGAGCCAAACCCGACTCCTGGTGAGCATTGACTGGAGCAAAGCGCCTGCCGGGAAGGGTGATGGGACCATAACGATCAGTGGAACGGGGCAGGAAGCTTCCGTTCAGGTGAGATCCTCCCGGCCTCTGGAAGTCACGCCACAATCGCTCCAGGGATTCATCCAGGGGGAGGGCTGCGTGTCCATCGAAGCAGAGCATTACACCCGGAGGACCGGATTCGGGAGCAGCCGGTGGATCAAGGTGGAAGGCTACGGCCACACGTTGTCTGCCATGCGAGCCACCACGGCGATCAACGCGCCGGCGGCTACGCCTGGCAAGGACTCTCCCTGCCTGGAGTACCGGATGTACCTGCTTGACACAGGAACGGTGGACGTCACCGGGGTGTTTGGACCCACCCTGAACTTCCTTGGTGGCAGAGACCTCCAATATGCGATCTCATTCGACGACGACGCGCCCCGTGTCGTGACGCTTGTGTCCAAAGATTTCATCGCGCAGCATGGGAACATGGACTGGGAAAAAACCGTAGCCGACAATGCGCGCCGCAGCCGAACCACGCACGTGATTGCGAAGTCCGGCTATCACACCCTGAAAATCTGGATGGTGGATCCGGGGGTGGTGGTGCAGAAGATCATTGTGGATTGCGGCGGCGTGAGACCCAGTTATCTGGGTCCGCCCGAGAGCTTTCACCGTGAGGTGACTCGATGATGTCGAGGGGTCTCGATGGGAGGTAACAACCATCAGGAATCAGACGTCTTACACGCCGTCGATTCCGGATGGATGATCCATAACCGACTAGACTAGCAAACGCTTGGTCGTGGATCATGGCTCATCCATTGACTATCCGGAATCGAGCAGGACAATTGTCCGTAGATCCGCCGTCGATAGTAAACAAACATCAGAAATGAGACCTCGGAAGTCAGACGTCTGCACTGCCATGAAATTAGAGGGCCTCCCGATGAAAACAATGCCTACCGCAGGAAGAAAGAAAGGCAGCTGGCGATCTGGGGTAAGTTGCCTGGTCATACTGCTGAGTTCCTCCATGACACCTGTCTCGGCCCAGCCCTCCGGAGGACCGTACGGGCCGATCCGGCAGACATACGCGCTGCCCGAAGATGCCGGCAAGACGTTCTATGTGTCACCCGACGGAAAGGCTGACCACTCAGGCGAAAGCCCGGCCAAGCCTACGGCCTTGGAATCGGCCATAGAAAGAGTCCGAACCGGTGATGCCATTATCATGCGCGGTGGTACATACCGAACAGGAAATCTACTTCTGAACCAGGGCATCACCATACAGCCATATGCAGATGAACAACCGGTGCTGAAGGGGACCTTCGTTGCCACAAAGTGGGAGAACCTGGGGAACGGGCTCTGGACTACCACATGGTCCCGCCTTTTTCCTTCCAAGCCCGCGGATTGGTGGCGGCGCAACCGCGAAGGGAAAAAGACCCCACTCCACCGCTTCAACAACGATATGGTATTTGTGGACGGCAAATTCCTGCAGGCGGTTGGATGGGAAGGAGACGTGAAAGAGAACTCCTACTATATCGATTATCAATCAGGACGGGTCTATATCGGCGTCGATCCGGCGAACCGGTTGGTGGAGATCACGGCTTTTGATGCCGCAATTCTCAGGACAACCGGCGAGTCCCATGGGAAGACATCCGACCGCAAAGGATATCTGATCCGTGGGATAACGTTTACGCAATATGCCTACCGTGCGCTCGAGATCGAAGGAACCGAGCCCGAGGGACCATCGGAAGAATCAAAGCACGGGAAAGAGGTTGTGGGAACGACACTCGAGAACTGCACGATATCGTACTGCTCGAGGGTCGCCGGTTATTTCCGGGGTGACCGGCTGACGATCCGCCATTGCCGGGTGAGCGACACCAGCACGGAGGGGGTCTATGTGATCGGCTCAAATGATGTGCTGCTGGAGAAGAACATTTTCATGCACAACAACATCGAGAACATCACCGGCTACTACCCTGCAGCCGTAAAAATCTTCAACCAGTGTTACCGTGTCACGTGTCGTGACAACCTGGTCATCGACCAGCCGAATTCCAACGGCATCTGGTATGATGTCGGGAACGTGGACGGCGTATTTGTCAACAACTGGATTGAGGGGGTGGGCAGCATGGACCGACCGATGCCCACCGACCGGTTGTGGCCGAGCGATAACGGGTTCTTTTTTGAAATCTCCAAAGGTGCCATCTGCGCGGGCAATGTTTTTGTCAACTGCGATCACGGGGTCATGGTGCTCAACAGCTCGAACGTGCAGATCTACCAGAACACGTTCGTCAACAGCATGGCATGTATCGGGCGGAATGAACGCGTTGCCGCAGGGGACCATTTCGGTTGGCATGCCAGTACCGGGCCGGACGTGGACGAAAGGGATGGACACGTCTTTGTGAACAATCTCCTGACAGGGGACGAGGGTTTTTCCAGGCCTCTTCTCTTCACATGGCAGCCGGCGACGCTCTGCCAAAGCCTTTCAAAGCCGCTCCTGAGTCAACTGGACCACAACGTCTACGTGCGTGCGGCGGCGATGGCGCAAGTGCCCCTGATTCTCTGGAGCCCTGCCTCCAATGAACGATGCCTGGTGGGATTCGACTCGTTGGAGGCCCTGCGCACGGTCCATCCCCAATTCGAAGTCAATGGCCGGTACTACCCCGGCTACGTCGGGCCTTTATACAAGAGTGAAGAACTGGGCAACTACCAGGTTTCCGGATTATTCCCCGGCTTGAAATCAGGGACGCCGTTACCACCCGAGATCAGGAAGCTGCTTGGTGAGTCCGGAAAAGGCAGCCGGTTTGTTGGGGCGTATCCGGCAGTACCGTGAGTTCAGGGCATCCCAAGGAGGAGTCGGCATGTCAGGCAAGAAAACTGCTTTTTCCTTTTCTGTGATGTTTCTGCTTCTCTCCGGTGCAGTCGCGCTGATGCCAACTCAGGGCTGGTCCCAGTTGGCGGCAGGCAAGGGCACGTTTCTGGGAAACGCAATCACGACCGGCCTGTTCTGGCCGAACTACAGCGCCTATTGGAACCAGGTCACGCCCGGTAACGCCGGGAAATGGGGGAGCGTTGAAGGAGGCCAGGATTCCTACAATTGGGTGCCGCTTGATGACATCTACAACTTTGCGATCAACAATAGGTACCCATTCAGGTATCATTGTCTCGTCTGGGGGCAGCAACAACCTCGCTGGATCGCGTCTCTCGACTCAGCCAGCCAGCGGGCGCAAGTGGAGGAGTGGATCCGCCTCGCCGGAGAAAAATATGGTTCGACATCGTTTGTCGACGTCGTGAATGAGCCGTTCCACGCAGTTCCCTCGTATGCGATTGGGCTTGGTGGGAATGGGAGCACGGGGTGGGACTGGGTGGTCACGGCGTTCAGGCTGGCAAGGCAGTATTTCTTCCCCGGCGTGAAGCTTACGCTCAACGAGTACAGCATCTTGCATGACAACAATGCAACCTCGAATCTCCTCCGGCTGGTCGATACGCTCCGGGTGAGGGGACTGATCGATGCCATTGGGATCCAGGGGCACTCCTTTGAATTCAAAGGAGACGGGTACATCCATTCGCCCGGCGCAATTAAGTTCAACTTGCAGAGGCTCACGGCGACCGGGGTGCCGGTGTACATCACTGAATTCGACATCAACGATCCCAACGATAGTCTGCAACTCCACTATTATCAGCAGTACTTTCCGATCTTCTGGGAAGAACCGGGAGTGAAAGGGATCACCTTCTGGGGATACATGCAGGGCGACATGTGGCAGGTGAATGGTTACCTTATTCGCTCGAATGGCACGGAGCGGCCTGCCCTTCAGTGGTTGCGCAAATACATCAACTCTCCGCTTCCCCCCGTGCTTATATCGCCGTCAGGGACGGCCGGTGAGCCGCGCAATCCTCTCCTGAAATGGCGTTCGTCGGCCACAGCGACATCGTACCATGTCCAGCTTACTGCATCTGCTCTGTTCGGTGGCACCATGCCGGTGGATACCATAGTTGCCGATACTGTCCTCCGGGTGGATCCTCTCGATGCGAACATAAGGTATTACTGGCGCGTCAGCGCCGTGAATGACAGCGGGGCGGGCTCGTATTCCACCGTGGCCATTTTTACGACTGGGGACCAGGTTGTTGCTGTGGAGGAAACGGAAGGAAGGGCGATGGGGTTCATGCTGGAACAGAATTATCCGAACCCGTTTAATCCAACGACAGTAGTCAGTAGCCAGTTGCCAGTAGTCAGTAATGTGAAACTGGCGATTTACGATCTACTAGGGCGGGAGGTGGCGGTATTGGTGGATGAAAGACGAGCGGCGGGGAACTATCAGGACACCTTCGATGGCAGTGGATTGGCCAGTGGTGTTTATGTCTGCCGGATGACGGCAGGGTCTTATGTTTCTTCGCGACAGATGATCCTGATCAAATGACATTTGCTGGAGGCACCATGAGGGTCCTTCGGAAATGCTTTGGAGTCGCGGGCGTGGCGGCGATGTTCTCGATATCCGCACTCGGCCAGATGGACACGGTGATGGTTCCAGCCGATGTCCCCCCCGTGGAGGGAAATCTCAACGGCGCGGTACAGGCCGCGATCAGTGAAGGCAAGCTCTCCAGTACTGTTTTTTGCCTTGAGCCCGACGGCAATTATGTCCTTACAGGGACAATCAGCGTTCCGGCAGGATCTCATCTGAGGATCATCGGCCCGACGCCAGGGACAACCCAGGCGACGGCTCCGCCGCAGATCCGGTGGACATCGGATGATTCCGTGAACACGTTGTTCAACTTCCGTTGTTTCGGGAACATTACGCTGAAGAACGTATGGCTGTTGTACGCAAAGACAAACGGGTGGCAGTCGTTCTCCAGCCTTCAGATCGAGGATAGTCCGGATAGCATCGGCGGACAACACGGGAATTTCGACGGTGTCATTTTCGATTATGCGGCGATTAGTGCAAACGGCAGCGGGGCCGTGAGTGTGGCAGCCCGGCATTTCCGGGGACTCTTCAAGAACTGCTATTTCCGGAATTGCACCGATCTGCATTTTCGCTACTATGGCAGGGCAGTGTCGTTCCCCTTTGCCTCGACCGGCTGGCATATCGATAGCCTCCGCTTCGATAACTGCACCTTTGCCAACATGGGGTACACCTACATGCAGGAAGGGGGAGAGTATGCCGACTTTGTCTGGTTCAACCATTGCACATTTCTGAATGTCGTGATGTACACGCTGGAATCCGGCTGGTGGCACTGGCTCAATGTGAGCAACAGTGTCTTTGTGAACACATACATGCTGGGTGATAGCCCCTACGAACGGTGGTCAACTCTTCCGTATCCAGTTGGCGGAACAATCAATATTGATGGCATTTCGTCCTTCGATTTCGCGGTTCCTTTCACCGAAGCCGAGCGTCACATCCTGTTCACGCACAGCAGCTATGCCGTTGAGCAGTGGTTGAGGGACTACATGGCAAGCGGCTATGATGGAAGGCTTGATGCAGCCTGGTATCCCCGAGACCAATGGCCGGTTCCTCAACCGATGATGAGTGAGAAGACAAAAGCATTCTTCCATGTTAAAGCCGTCTGGCCGTATGTCTCGATGGGGCCATTGTATGACTCGACGGATCCCGGCTTTGTCCTGGCTCCAACCAATGTCAGCGGCATCAAATCGTTCCTGTATTTCAAGTTGACGAGTAGCGAGGACACGGTGTGGGCGTACAATCCAGAGGACGATTTGAATGGCGTCTGGCCGATGAAGGAAGATCTGTCCTACACAAATCCAACCCTTCTGACGGCCGGGTTTGGCGAATTCCCGCTGGGTGATCTATACCACTGGTTTCCTGACAGATACGCCGAGTGGAAGGAGCAGGAGGCTGCCGAACATGACTGG
>JAGDMJ010000210.1 GCA_017860555.1 Bacteroidota bacterium | reverse complement strand
CTGGAACCGACGCACGGCCTCATCACCACGATCGGACGCGAGCACCTGGAGTTCTTCAACACGGTGGAGGGAGTGGCACAGGAAGAAGGGGTGCTCTTCAGCCGCCTGGGCGCATTGAAGGGGGGGATCGGCTTCGTCAACGCGGGAGATGCGTTTGTGAAGTCGGCGGCGACGCCGCTCAGGAAAAAGGTCAACTACGGCATCTCGGTCCGCAGCGCGGATGTGCACGGCAAGGTGGTCCGCCTCACAGAGACCGGCTGCGCGGTGCTCCAGTTCCGGGCGGAGCGCATGAAGCAACCCGCCTCGGTGGAACTGGCCATTCCGGGAGAGCACAATGCACTCAATGCGCTTGCGGCGGCCGCGGTTGGACTGAGTTTCAAGGTCCCGGTCTCGAAGATTTGCCGGGCCCTGGAGGCCTTCCGCCCCGCAAGCAAACGGATGGAAGTAAAGAACATTCACGGCGTGATCATTCTGAACGATGCGTACAACGCCAACCCGGATTCCATGATGGCCGCGTTGAAGACGCTGGCCGAGGCAAAGGCGACCGGGAAGCGCATCGCCGTGTTGGGCGACATGCGGGAACTCGGACCGTCCGCCCCGGCAGAGCACGAAGCGGTTGGAAAGGAAGCGGCGCGCCTCGGCATCGATTACGTGCTCACCGTCGGCGCACTGGCAAAACACATCCACGAAGGGGCCGCGGGACGTTTTGCTGTGCACTACGATCTCAAGAATATGCTTGCGGAGTATCTTGCGGAGCTGGTGGCGCCCGGCGACGTGGTGCTGATCAAAGCCTCCCGCTCAATGAAACTGGAAGATGTCGCGACGTTCCTGGAGGAGCGTCTTCAATCGCCGATGTACGCCTGATCTACTGGCCAACGCATGCTCTATTATTTCCTGGATCAGATCGAACGGCTCTATCATCCGCCCGGATTCGGCGTTGTCCGTTTCATTACCTTCCGCGCGGCAGCGGCGGCTGTAACGGCCCTGATCATCGCGTTCTGGCTGGGGCCGAAGATCATCAGGAAGCTGCGGGAGCGGCAGATCGGCGAGGCGGCGAAACTCGAGGCGCCGAAGACGCACCTGACCAAGGCCGGGACACCGACCATGGGAGGCCTGATCGTTCTGGCGGCCATCGTCATCCCGACGGTGCTCTGGGGCAACATCGGGAACATGTATGTCGTCCTGATCCTGTTCGTGACGTTGACGCTTGGGGCGGTCGGCTTTCTGGATGACTTCCTGAAGGTCGTCAAGAAGAAGCCGAAGGGGCTCATCGGCAGGTACAAGATCGTCGGGCAGGTGTTTGCCGGGCTGGTTGTCGGCGGGGTTATCTACTTCTTCCCGCACCTGGTCGATCCTGACCTGTGGAAGGTCCATTCGTCAACGACGGTGCCGTTCTTCAAAAATACGGAGTTCGATTTCGGCCGGCTCTACATTCCGGTGGTGATCTTTGTGATCGTGGCGACCTCCAACGCGGTCAATCTTACGGATGGCCTTGACGGCCTCGCCATCGGGCTCGTGGGAATCGTAGGGCTCACGCTGGGTGTCATCAGCTATTTTTCGGGAAACGCTTTGTTGAGCGATTACCTGACGATCCCGTTCCTGCGCGGCAACGGAGAGCTCACGGTCTTCTGCGCGGCGATGGTGGGCGCGGCCCTCGGGTTCCTCTGGTTCAATGCGTATCCCGCGCAGGTGTTCATGGGAGATACCGGGTCGCTGGCGCTGGGCGGGGCCATCGGTACCCTCTGCGTCCTGATCAAGAAGGAGTTGTTGCTCCCGACGCTCGGGGGAGTGTTTCTGGCGGAGACGGTGTCAGTGATCATCCAGCGTGCCTACTTCAAGTATACCAAGAAGAAGTACGGGGAAGGGCGCCGGGTTTTCCGCATGGCGCCGCTCCATCATCATTTTGAAATGCTCGGCTGGCCCGAGCCGAAGATCGTTGCACGGTTCTATATCATCGCCATTCTCATGATGATCCTGAGCCTGGCGACATTCAAGGTGCGATAGTGGATACCGTGGCGTTGAAGAACAAGCGTTTCAGCATCCTGGGTGCCGCCCGCAGCGGCCTGGCGGTGGCGGCATTACTGAAAGAACGCGGGGCGTCCGTGTTTGTGAGCGAGAAGGCTCCGGCCGACAAGATGCAGCACGCCGCGACCGAGCTGGAACGGATGGGAGTCCCCTTCGAGTTCGGCTCGAACACGGGGCGTGTGCTGGACGCCGATGCCGTGGTACTCAGTCCCGGTGTCCCTTCGTCTGCGCCGCTGGTGCGGGAGGCCCTGGCAAAAGGGGTCTCCGTGGTCAGCGAGCTGGAGGTGGGAAGCTGGTTCTGTCAGGCCCCGATTGTTGCGGTCACCGGCACGAACGGCAAAACGACAACCACCACGCTCATTGGCGAGATCTTTGACGATGCCGGACGCCCGGCGATCGTCGCGGGGAATATCGGGACGGCGTTCTCGCTGGAGGCGAGCAAGGCCGGACCGGACAGCGTTGCGATCCTGGAGGTGAGCAGTTTTCAGCTGGATCATATTGCGGCCTTCAGGCCGCGGGTGTCGATCATCCTGAATATCACCCCCGATCACCTGGACAGGTACGAACATTCGTTCGAAAAGTATATCGCATCGAAGTGCAGGATCTTTGAGAATCAACGCGAAGGGGACGTCCTCATCTATAACTGGGACGACGACGTCACGCGGCGCGAGGTGGATCGCCTGGCCAACCCGGGCATCACGCGGCTGCCCTTCAGCATCGTTCGCCCCTTGGAAAGCGGCGCCTGGGTGGAAGCGGGAGATCTGGTGACCATGGTCTACGGGACCAAGGCCAGCATTGTCCCGGTCATGCAGATCGGGATCAAGGGCGGCCATAACCGGTACAATTCCATGGCGGCCTCACTGGCCGCACAGGCCATGGGTATTCCGGCATCCGCCATCGGCTCGACGCTGCTGAGCTTCCAGGGTGTGGAGCACCGCCTGGAGTTTGTGCGCGAGCTGGATGGCGTGAAGTACGTGAACGACTCCAAGGCGACCAACGTCGATTCGGTCTGGTACGCGCTCCAGAGTTTCGATTCGCCGATCGTGATCATGCTGGGAGGGAGAGACAAGGGGAACGACTATTCCAGGTTGCGCGACCTGATGAGAAAGCATGTCAGGGCGGTTGTTGCCATCGGCGAGTCGGCCGACAAGGTGGTGCAGGCGTTCGGCTCCGAGTTCCCCGTGCGCAGGGCCGGCACGATGGAAGAGGCGGTGCAGACAGGTGCCGAGCTGGCACGGCCGGGAGACGTGGTGCTGCTTTCCCCCGCATGCGCATCGTTCGACTGGTTCGAAAACTACGAACACCGGGGACGGGTTTTCAAAGAGATCGTCCGGAGCCTCGACGAGAGATCATCCTGAGACAGCATGGCCACGCGCCGGAACCATATCGACCTGATCACGCTGATCGCGGTCCTCACCCTGATGGTGTTGAGCCTCGGGATCGTCTACAGCGCGAGCTCCACCTGGGCGATGCAGAAGTTCGGTGACAGCGGCAGGCTGCTCGGCAGCCACGCGACCAAGGTGCTGGTCGGTTTCATGGCGATCTTTGTCATGATGAATGTCGACTACAAGAAGTACAGGAAGCTGACCAAGTGGGTGCTGATTGGCGCGATCGCGCTCCTGACGGTGACGCTGGTGCTTGGCGGAGAAGTGAAAGGCGCTTCGCGCTGGCTCCGGATGGGCGGATTCGGCTTGCAGCCATCGGAGTTTGCCAAGTACGCGCTGATTTTCCATCTCTGCGTCATGATTTCGGTGAAGAAGGCGCAGGTCAAGGATTTCAAGACAGGATTCGTTCCGATGCTGGTCTGGATCGGCGTGGTGACGGCATTGGTCCTTCTCCAGCCGAATTTCAGCAACGGGGCGATGATCTTCCTGGTCAGCCTGATCATGCTCTTTGTTGGAGGGGCGCGCCTCTCGCACATGGCGATCACGTTCGGGTCCCTGGTCCCCTTGCTGGTCGTCTACATGCTGCGCGCGCCCTACCGGGTGCAGCGCATTATGGACTTCCTCGCCGGCATCAGCGATCCGAGCGCGAAAGGGAGTTACCAGCTCTGGCAGGGGATCATCGGCTTCGGCAACGGAGGCATCCTGGGGCTTGGGCCCGGAGGCAGCCGCCAGCGGGATCTCTTCCTGCCGGAATCCTACGGGGACTTTGTCTTCTCCATCGTGGGAGAAGAGTACGGATTGCTCGGCACGTTGTTCGTGGTGCTGCTCTTCCTGACGATCATGCTTCGCGGCTTAAAGATCGCGAAGAACGCGAAGGACGATTTCGGCCGCTACCTGGCCATCGGCATCACCTGTGCGATTACGCTCTATGCGCTCATCAATGCCGGGGTAACGCTCGGGCTTCTGCCGACCACCGGCTTGCCGATGCCCTTTGTGAGCTACGGCGGATCGTCCATATTCTTTTCGTCGGTCGCCATCGGCGTGCTGCTCAACATTTCGTCGCAGACGGACATGCACCCGCGGCTGGAGAAGCACAAACGGAACCCGCAGCAGGCGGAGCCGGCGCCGGCGGTGGGGAGCGTGTACTGAAAGCGTGGCGGCATGCTGGACAGGGCCAGGGTTGCCGGGTTCTTTTTTCCACAGATGAACAGGCGCAAAGGGGATGGGAAGCGGCTCGCATGGCAGCAGAATCACATGAGCGGGGAGGAAAGCTGGCCTTCCTCTTCGCAGGAGGGGGAACGGGAGGGCATCTCTATCCGGCGGTGGCGATCGCCGAGGAGTTGAGATCGCTCTCCCCTGATGCCGAGATCGTTTTCGCCGGGACGAAGGGGAAGATTGAGGAGCGGGTGGTGCCCAAACGGGGTTACCGGTTCGCTGCGATCTGGATCAGTGGCTTTCGAAGAACGTTGACGCCGGCGACGCTCCTTTTTCCGTTGAAGGTTCTTGTTGCGACAGTGCAATCGCTCATTCTCATACGGAAGCTCCGTCCCGCAGTGGTGATCGGAACCGGAGGCTACGTCTGCGGTCCGCCGGTGTTTGCGGCCTCTCTGCTCGGGATCCCGACGTTGATCCAGGAGCAGAACAGTTACCCCGGTGCCACGACGAGGCTCCTCGCCCCGCGTGTGAGCGAAGTGCACTTGACGTTTGAAAACACGCGGCGCTATTTGAAGCGCAAGGACAATGTGAAAGTCAGCGGCAACCCCGTACGCTCCGGGGTAGGCGCGGTGAGCCGGCAGGAAGGCGCCGGGTTCTTCAGGCTTCAGCCCGACCGGACGACGCTGCTGGTGTTCGGCGGGAGCCTGGGCGCGACATCGCTGAACAAGGCCATGCTCGGGATCCTGCCCGAAATCATTGCGCGCGACGTGCAGGTGATCTGGCAGACAGGCCAGAGTGACTACACGGCGGCCCGGGAGTTTGTGTTGACGGCGGGAGAGAAAGTGTCTGCGAACACGCGCGTGCACCGGTTCGTTGAGCGGATGGAGAATGCGTTTGCCGCCTGTGACCTGGCTCTCTGCCGCTCGGGTGCCTCGACGATCGCCGAATTGACGCTCGCCGGCATCCCGTCGGTGCTTGTGCCGTACCCGTTTGCGGCGGCCGACCATCAGACCGAGAACGCACGGGCGATGGCCGAGGGAGGGGCGGCGGTACTCTGCAAAGACAGTGAATTGGAAACGGAATTGCTCCCCCTGGTCATGGGATTGCTGGAGGATCCTGCCCGGCGGCAGGCCATGGGGAACAGAGCGAAGCTGCTAGCCAGGCCCGATGCCGCACGTGTGCTGGCGCAGGCGGTCCTCGGACTTGCACGACGATAACGGATAATCGCACAACGCCATGACGGAACAACAGGGAAAGGTATTCAAGTACAAGCTGGACTTCTATTACCAGTCGGCGCTCATCTATCTGGTGACGCTGATCCTCTATGGCGGCATCAGAGGAAGCCTGGTGGAGAAGAAATTCTCCTATGTGCTTGACGACCCGTTGATGTACGTGATCATCTTCTTCGTGCTCATGTCCTTCGTGGTGCTCGGCCTGAACTATGCCCGCAACAAGCGGCTGATCATCACCTCTGACTCGATCATCTTCAAGCATCACTGGCATGAGCGGATTCTCAAGCTGTCGGACATTGAGTGGCTGCACATTGGCCGCGAGCCCCGGGTACAGACCAGCGGACGTTTTCAGGTGATCATGATCAAGCCGAAAGGGCGGCGCAGGCTGTTCCGCATCCGCGTCGGCCGCTATGAGCGGGAGCGTGAGCTAGTGCAGGAGATGGCCCGGATTGCGGCGAATGTGCCGAAGAGAAAGCAGAGGCGGTGGAGACGCCCCAGGTTCACGGACCGCTGAAGCGTCAAGCGACATCGTTCTTTTTGTCACAGATGAACACAGATG
>JAGDMJ010000209.1 GCA_017860555.1 Bacteroidota bacterium | reverse complement strand
CCTCCGGCTGGTGGCGCGCAACAAAGGATTTTATGAAGACGCTGTCGTCCACTTCCGGGGGAACGGTTGTAACAAATCCCCCGGCAGCACCAACCCCCGTTGCGCCGGTCCAGGGCGCCGTTCTTCCTCCCCCCTCATTGACCGCCCGTTGGAGAAAAGTCACGGGTGTAGCGCGCTATCAACTCCAGCTCTCCACCAACTCCACGTTCTCGAGCCTTCTCGTCAACGACTCGACCCTTGTGGACACGCTGCGGCAGGTGGGCTCCCTTGCCGGCAGCACCACCTATTACATGCGCGTTCGCGCCCGGGGAAGCTCCACCTCCTGGGGCAGCTATTGCAGCCCTGTACAGTTCTCGACTTCTGCACCTCCTCCCCCAACTACTTCGTCCCAGTTTGTTGTCTATCGGGAGTTTTTCTTCACCGGTCAACCTTCGGCCGCGTACTTTGACGGCCTGGGGTTCAAGGCCTCGCATGGCGTCTACGAGGCCGAGGTCACTGGCGGTACAGCGTCCGTCCAGCAAAGCCGCATGATCTCCACCGCACAGGCCACTCAGGCCAATTACTCTCTCTATCAGAACCGGATGTGGTATGACATCGAGTATCTGGACACCAGGGCACAAATTGTCGGTGATGCCAAAGCACACGCCAACGCCATAGAACTGGCCAAGTTCATCGGCTGGGCCAAGAAAGCCGCTCCCAGATTGGACATCGGCTTGTTTGCGATGGTCCCGGTGACCGACCTCTGGATCTCCGGCCGCCTCTCCACCGTTCAGCAATGGAATAACCAGCTTCAAGTCTTGGCCGATACACTGGACTTCCTCAGTCCCGCGGTCTATCTGTACTATAGCGAAACCAAGAAACCCTATAGCAGCTATGCTGGTGCCACGATCCAGGAAGCCAAGCGCCTGGCCAAAGGCAAAAAAGTCTTCGCCTTCGTGGCCCCCGGTTATCATCCGGCCGGCGACTTCGACAACCAGTACGCCTCCTACAGCGTCTGGATGAATGTTCTGAACACCATCAAGAACTCCGGCGCCGACGGCATGTTCATCTTCGCCGGCCGCGGCGCCATGGGTAGCCAATACTATGATTGGGCCCGCATTGACACCTCCGGCTGGTGGCGCGCAACAAAGGATTTTATGAAGAGCCTTCCGGCCAGCGGCAACCTGGTGCAATTGGACGGTGACAACTCTGACCTGGTCCAGGAGCAACCAGATCTGCCGACAGCTTTCGGGCTGGACCAGAATTTCCCCAACCCGTTCAATCCGACCACGACGATCCGGTTCAGTCTGCCTGAGGTGTCACATGTGAAGTTGATCGTCTACAACAGCCTGGGGCAGCAGGTCCGGACACTCGTCGATGACATGAGGGAGGCGGGATATCACCAGGCACGCTTCGACGCGAGTGGCCTCGCTAGCGGAGTGTACTACTATCGCATCGTGGCCAGCAGCTACATCTATACCAGGAAACTTCTATTGTTGAAATAGATCTTGTGCTTCAGGCCACCACCTCTCTCCCGGCCCCCTCTCCCAGTGAGTGGGGGCTATTTTTTTAACTTCGCCTGGAAATCGAACAACGTGACGGGTTGAAGGTCTCCATCAAGAGCCCCGAGGATGAGGACAATGAGGACAGCGGCGGTTACGATTCGCTTGCTTGACCATTCCGTCGACGGGAATCGTCAAGAATGCCAAATGTGAAAATGTAGGATCTCCTGGACCCCGTACCAACGAGTGATCCAAAATCAGAAGAACGAAGAATATCGCTTACGAGGATATGGTCTTCCTTTCGCTTGAACATGCGAGAAAAGTAACTGAGTATCAACAATCCTCTCCCACTTCACGATCCCCATTTTTCCGCTGTCTCTGTGACTGCACAAATCACATCCCCCACATCTATGTCCGTCATCTCGCTCCGTATCGGCAGTGACACCTCTCGCATCGACTCGCGGTAAGCCACCGGGAAGTCCTCCGGTTGGCGACTCTGCACGTCACTGCAGTACGGATGCACATGGAGCGGAATGAAATGCATTCGCGCATCGATCTTCCGCCGTGTCAGCTCCTCCATGAATTCCGCACGGTTGATCCTGAGCAGGTCCAGATTGAGCCGAAGCATGTAAAGATTCCATGCATGTTCGCAGTCAAAGCGGTCCGCCGGAATCTGCAGTTCCGGCAACTCCCCGAATGCATGGTTATACATTCTGGCAATTTCCGTTCGGCGTATCCACTCCGATTCCGCGTTCGCCAGATGGTGAAGGCTGTCGGCGGCATAAGCCTCGTTCAACGGATGGGACTTCGCACGGCACTGACGGGCCCATTCCGGGTTCTCGGCACAGAGCACCCCCAGGCCGTGAAAGCCAAAACAGGTGAAGTCACTCGTTCCCCCGACCATCGTTCCCCTGTACTCCGACGGGAACGCGAGCGCGGCATCTTCGATCACGTGCAAGCCATGCTCCCCGGCAATCTGATGGATTGTCGTGATGTCTGCCGGGAGCCCGGCCGTATGAACAGGGACGATCGCCCTGGTCCTTCCGGTTATTGCCCCGGCGATAAGTCGGGAGTTCATGTTGAGCGAGTACTCTTCCACATCCACAAACACCAGCCGGGCGCCCAGGCTCAGTATGGCACTGTGCGTCACTCGCGAGTTGTAGGGTGAGGTAATGATTTCGTCGCCCGCACCTACCCCGGCAATTTCCAGGGCATATCGCATCGCGGCCCCGAAGGAATCAACGGCAACAGCATAACGCGCATTCACATTCTGTGCGAACGAAGTCTCGAACCGGTCAACCGCCGAGCGATGTGCAGCAGGATCCTGAGCTTTCAGATCCTCAATCTTAATCTGAGACATGGCACGCATTGATCCCCCCTGTTCCTAGCCCACATCTAGACACCGATGAAATTTAACAATGGCGCCCGTCCGCGGGTCCCCGTTATTTGAACTGCCTTCATCATTCACGATGGTTGGTTCTGAATTATCCGCTGATCTCTCATCGATGGTTATACATTCTTCCACGCAGAGCCCAAAAAAAACGACCCTCTTCCGAGGCTCACAAAGGTACATATGGGAGCGTTGTGGCGTTGAGACGTCCCTAACGCCCGACGACGAACCGAATTTCGGTCTCTTGCCCACAATCATCGGCCGACAGGAGTTGCCGTTGCCTGCCCGGCTGATGGTTTGAGTTCCTCACCCACTTTCCCTATCAACGATACCTGTGCCACTCCTTCCGACGATTGATACTCCGACACAATCCGCTTGATCAGTTCGTGCACCGGGTGGACGCTGTTGTACTGCACTGCTTCGATCAGTTCCTGCACGTTTTGACGGAACACCGCGTCTCCTTCGCCTCCCTGCGGACCGGCCGGGGCGTCGACTTCCGCACCCGCAAAAACGGGGTTGAGAGTCGACTTATTCCCGTTCGGACAGACGAAAATCTTCTCATGCTTGCTCCGTACAGGATGTTCGGATGCCAGGAAGAGCTCCTCGTGAAGCTTCTCTCCCGGTGCAAGCCCGGTGAACTTGATGTCGATGTCAATCCCCTCGGTCAGGCCGCTCAAACGAATCACATCTTTTGCCAAGTCCAGAATGTGGACCGGCTCTCCCATATCCAGAACAAAGACTTCTCCACATGTTCCCATGGCACCCGCCTGGAGCACGAGCTGCACCGCTTCAGGAATTGTCATGAAGAATCGAGTCACGCGCGGATCAGAGACCGTCACAGGGCCGCCCGCGGCGATCTGGGCCTTGAAGATCGGCACGACGCTGCCTCTGCTCCCCAGCACGTTGCCAAAGCGAACACTGACAAAGGGTTTGTCTGCGGTCGTGGCCGCATCATGGACAATAAGCTCGGAAATGCGCTTGGTAACTCCCATAATGCTCGTCGGGTTTACTGCTTTGTCGGAGGAGATCATCACGAAGCGCTCTGCGTCATATTGCGCGGCAAGCTCCACGAGATTGCGTGTTCCCAGGACGTTGTTGGTGACAGCCTCAGGCACATTGGACTGCATCAGCCCCACATGCTTGTGTGCTGCCGCATGGAAGATGATCTCGGGACGATAGGCGCGAAAGACCATGTTCATCCGCTTCTTGTCCCGGATATCGGCAATCACTGCTGGAACGAATGTAGCCGGTATGTGTTTTTGCAACTCTCTGGCAATTTTGAAGATCGAGTTTTCTCCATGTCCCACAAGGATAAGCTCGGACGGATCGCACAGGCTGATCTGCCGGCAGAGTTCGCTGCCAATCGATCCTCCCGCTCCCGTGACCATGACCCGTTTCTTCCGAATCAAAAGCGAGATCTCCTGAGGGTTGCCATGTACTACTCCACGCCGGAGTAGGTCCTCCACCTGGATGTCCCGGAGCTCGGAGACTCTTGCGGCCCCGCTCAAGATATCAAAGATCCCCGGTACCGTCCGGCCTGTGACACCCGCCTGCTTGCATGCCTGGACCAGGCCTCTCACCACTTTTCCTGGAGCCGTAGGCATGGCGATGATCACTTGAAACGATCGACATTCCCTCACTGCCGTTGGGAGATCGGCGAGAGTTCCAACTACCGGTATCCCGTGGATGCGCACTCCTTGCTTCCTTGGATCATCGTCCAGAAATCCCACGGGGTGCAATCCCACCTGTGGATTCATCCTGAGTTCTTTCACCACCATTGCGCCAGCCGCCCCAGCCCCTGCGATCAAAACCGGTTTGGTAGGGGTAGTTCCCTTTTTATGATCGCTCAACTCGAAGAGGACTCGCACCGCGAGCCGAGTGGACCCCAAAAGCAAGATCGTGAGCCCGGCGTTGATGATTGGGACCGACCGGGGAAGCGCGACAGGAAGCAGGTCCAGTGGATAAAGGATCCCAAACGCAACAAAGAGTTCACCTCCCGCCACCACGGCCGCGGAGAGCACAAGCGCCGTGAGTGCTTCTACGCTGGCGTAAGGCCAGAAGCGGTGGTAGAGCCCTATCATCCAGAGCAATCCAAGCTTGCATATGGCCAATACCCAGGTGTAGATGATAATCGAGGGGACGTACCTGTCAACATGCTCCAGCCCTTCCAGCCTGACCAGGGTTGCGAGTGCAGGCGTGATCGCGAAAATCATCAGGTCGACCGCCAGGAAGTGGCGATTGCGTAAGCTCAACAGGAAAGAGCGGGTGTTGGCTATCATGGCTTGAAATCCCCCGGTAATGCTATGGTACCTCATCCCCTGCCCCCTTCTCCTAAAACAAGTAAAGGCGGGCGTCGCTCTTTGTCATCTCGACATGTTCCGTCGGACGACTGTCCTCGTCGTCCTGACATGCTTCTAGTCAGGATCCATAACTGGCTAGTGACAGGTCCCGAATAAGAAATTTTCGGGACGACAGATCGCTGAGGACATATGCAATTGCCCCTGTCGTCCTGACACGTTTCTAGTCAGGACCTATCCTTAGGTTCATCAGCCTCATGCTCTGCCGACTGGCTCCGTTGCGCAGCAGCTTGTTCCCGCGACGCCAGATCCCGGGCTGCCCGGTCATATGCCTGGAAATCCACGATCTCATCGATCTCCCGTCGTCGGAGCGGCGCATTGTTCAAGCGGGCAATGGCGTAGCAGACCTCGCGACAGATCCGGAAGTCTACGTTCCAGGCCACGAAATTCATCACCTTTGCCCAATCCTCACGCCCCTCGGGTTGCTCCTTCCCCAACATCTGCCTGCAAGCTTCTTTAAGAAGGACGTCATACGGAATCTCAGTCATCGTGCCTGTAATTTGTAATTTTCTCCTTCCCCTCTTCCATATTCATTCGGAGTTCTTCATTTCCCCTACTTCTTGAGCCCTGGTCCCTGACCCCTGCTTCCTTATGCTCACACATACTTCCCCGGCCTCCAAAAAAAAGAAGGCCTCCTCGGAGGCAGCGCAATGTACAAGGAAGGCCTCGACGAATATGTGACGCCGCTCACCAGCAGCCGCCGAGGCGAATCCCCCGGCTCAGGCTTTTACCGGTGTCGCTGGTTCGCCTGGCACGTCCAAGGCCCTTGACATCAAGAGTATCGGGAGCCGGCCTGCATTGCATGTTCATGCAATGCCTTAGACCTTTCAGGAATTTGTATCACCAGAGAGGAAAAACAGGCGGGAACCAATGGGCAGGGAACGGAGCTATCTCACCCCCCCCCGGAGAGGGTAGAGGGTAGAGGGCAGAGGGTAGAGGGCAGAGGGCAGAGTGCAGAATGAAGAAAATCAGAACAGGAAATTTCCTCTTCACTCTGCCCCCTACCCTCGAGAGAGAAGACCAGGGAGCAGGTGAGATTTCACTGTCTCGCAATAGCCACGTACGACACCGCAGTCACAATGACAGCTGCCGAGACGAGTACGGTGAACACATCCCGCCAGGTGGTCCAACTCGAATACCCGATCTGAA
>JAGDMJ010000208.1 GCA_017860555.1 Bacteroidota bacterium | reverse complement strand
GCAGCTCACACAGCTCGGCGCGCAACTGGTCCGCGTGTCCTTGCTCCATTTCCGACAGCCTCAGGAGAACCGAACGCGTGTGCGCGTTCCCCGTAAGCCCGGCGGCATGTCGATAGTAATCGCGCGCCTGCTCTTCCTCCTCGATGGCCACCGTCAGGACGTCCTCAATGGACATTGCCTTCCAATCGAGCGACTCGTGAAGTTGATGTGACATGGTTCCTCCTCCGCGGCTCAGGCGAAGCTGTCATTGATCCTGTCGATCATGGCAAACCGGACCTCAAGCGATTCCCGTTTTTGCCGGAGAACACGGACGGCCTGTTCGCGGCTGCGGATCAGCTCCTCCAGCAGCTCCTTGACGTCAGGATAGTCACACTGTGCTGCGTATTCTCTGTACTCCTTGATGGCTTCCTGCTCGCGGTGCTCTGCCACCTCCAGGGCATTGCAGAGCCCCTTGCACGAATGCACGCATCTCGCCTTCATAGTTTCTTCTCCTTATGCCGTCTCCAACGCTCCTGCCAGTTCCATGCCCCGTCTCAACGCCTGCTCGTTCACGGGCAGCAGGTGATGATAGCGTTCGGGGAGGACCTTCCGCAGCGCCGCCATGATAGATTCGATCTGGACCACCCGGGTGCATCCGACAAATGCTCCCAGGACAACCATGTTCATGATCTTCGTGTTCTTCAGTGCGATTGCCTCATCGCTTGCCGGAAGTGCAAGGACATGGATGTCCGTGCGCGTGGGAGGCGTGAGGATGTTCGTTGAATCATACACCATCAGGCCGCCTGGCTTCACCGCATGCTCAAACTTGTCCAGCGAGGGCTGGTTGAGGGCCACAACCGTGTCGAATGTCGAGACAATCGGAGAGCTGATCTTGGTGTCGGAGACGATCGTCACGCAGTTCGCCGTTCCGCCGCGCATCTCCGGTCCGTAGGAGGGCATCCAGCTGATCTCTTTTCCTTCCAGCATCCCCGCATACGCGAGGGTCATTCCCATCGAGAGCACGCCCTGCCCGCCGAAGCCGGCCGCCAGAAGTTCGTGTTTCATACAATTCCTTTCATTTGGGAGCCTTGATGTCCCCGACCGGATAGAGCGGGAGCATGTTTTGTTCAAGCCACTTGTTTGCCTGAACCGGCGTCATTTTCCATCCTGAGGGGCAGTTGGAGACCACCTCGACGAAACAGGTCCCTCTGCCCTCCTTCTGGTACTGGAAGGCTTTGGTGAGCGCTTTCTTTAAGTAGCGTACCGCGTTCGGCGTGTGGACCGACTGCCGGGTAACGAAGTACGTTCCGGCGAACGTCGCGACGATATCGGCCATCTTGATCGGATAGCCGGCCGTCTCCACCGTCCGGCCGGCGGGAGACGTGGTCGTCTTCATGCCAAGCAACGTGGTCGGCGCCATCTGGCCGCCGGTCATGCCGTAGATGGCATTGTTGATAAAGACGAGCAGGATATTCTCCCCACGGTTCGCCGTATGAATCGTTTCCGCGGTTCCGATCGCGGCGAGATCGCCGTCGCCCTGGTACGAGAACACGTACTTGTCAGGCAGAATGCGCTTGACAGCCGTTGCCACGGCCGAGGCCCGGCCGTGCGCAGCTTCCTGCATGTCGATGTCCATGTAGTTGTAGGCAAACACGGAGCAGCCGACCGGCGCCACGCCGATCGTGTTTTCCTGAATGCCCAGTTCCTCCACCACTTCCATCAGCAGGCGGTGCACGACACTATGGCCGCATCCGGGGCAATAGTGGAAGCGGATGTCCGTGAGGAGATCGGTGGGCGCGTACACGCACTCCATCGTTTCCAGTTCGGCGGCTGTGAGTTCCTGTTCCATGTCAGTAGGCCTCCGCGTGCTGTGCGACATCTTTCTTGACCAGGACATTCAGTGCCGCGGTCACTTCCTCGGGCGACGCGACCATCCCACCCATCCGTCCATAGAAGGCAACCGGAATCAGCCCGTTGACAGCAAGTCGGACATCCTCGACCATCTGGCCGGCGTTCATTTCCACCACGAGCGCACCGCGCGTGCGATGAGCAAGCGTGTTGATGATGTCGCTCGGAAACGGGAAGAGGGTGATCGGACGCACCAGGCCTACCTTGATACCGTCCGCGCGCGCCTGTTCCACCGCCCGATGGGCAATGCGTGCCGCCAGGCCGTACCCCACGATCAGGTACTCGGCATCGTCGGTTTCCACCAGCTCATAACGTACCTCCCGCTCCCCCATGGTCCGGTACTTTTCCTGCAGCCGGAGATTGATCTGTTCCATTTTCTCCGGCTGTATGTGCAGCGAGGTGATGATGTTGCGTTCGCGGGACTTCGGCTTGCCCACCGTTGCCCATGGCTTCGGGACTTTGTGCTGTTCCGGATCGTACTCCCGGAATGCCACTTTCTCCATCATTTGTCCGAGCGCGCCGTCGGCCAGGATCATCACCGGGTTCCGGTAACGATCCGCCAGGTCGAAGGCGTCAAAAACGAAGTCCGCCATTTCCTGAACGCTGGCCGGGGCAAGGACGATCAGCCGGTAGTCGCCATGCCCGCCTCCTTTGGTCGCCTGGAAGTAGTCTCCCTGCGACGGCTGGATGGTTCCGAGTCCCGGGCCGCCTCTGCTGACGTTGACAATCAGGCAGGGGAG
Organism: Bacteroidota bacterium; assembly: GCA_017860555.1. Classification (GTDB taxonomy): domain Bacteria; phylum Bacteroidota; class Ignavibacteria; order UBA10030; family UBA6906; genus JAGDMJ01. The sequence continues at coordinate 3,763 of JAGDMJ010000208.1, read as the reverse complement.
TTCGGCGCCCGCAATATAGGAGATTCCTTCCTGCATGAGGCTGATGCCGGGACTGGACGACGAGGTCATGACCCGCGCCCCGGCGCCCGCCGCGCCGTACACCATGTTGATGGAGGCCACCTCACTCTCCGCCTGGAGCACGATCATGCCCCGCTGACGTCCCTCATCTGCAAGGTATTCGAGGATCTCCGACTGCGGTGTGATGGGATAACCAAAATACGCCTGGCAGCCGGCGCGAATTGCCGCCTCTGCCAGCGCTTCGTTGCCTTTCATCAATTGAATGTCACTCACGGTCGTTCCTTTCAATGTGCTGGTGCTGCTGGTGCGTTATTCGGAAACGGTCACTGTGATATTCTCCTTCACGTTGGTGATGCGCGCCACCGGGACACGGTCTTTCTTCTTGCGTTCGCGATACACGGTGATAACAGCATCGGGACAGACGAGAGCGCAGTTGATGCACCCCGTGCAGTTGTCTTTGATCAGCACCGCGTAATGATACCCCTGCGCGTTGATCTTCGGAGACAGCTGCAGACTCTCCTGGGGGCACGCTTCAATGCAGAGCTCGCATCCCTTGCAGGTTTCAATGTCAAAGGTGACTGTTCCTTTTGCCATCGGGTGCTCCTTTGTTAGACGTAGTGATGCTCTTTCGCAAAGAATTCCAGTTCCTCACGGAACTGCGGGTGTGAGATGCTGATCAGGAGCTCGGTGCGCTGCCTGATCGTCCTGCCGTGCAGGTTCACGACGCCGAACTCGGTGACAACATAATGGATGTCTCCCCGGGAGGTGGTGACGCCGGCACCCTCGCGCACACGCGGAACGATCCGCGAGATGGTCCCATCTTTCGCTGTGGAAGGAAGCGCGATGATCGGCTTGCCTCCTTCGGATTTCGCGGCACCCCGGATGAAATCCACCTGGCCGCCGAAGCCGCTGAAGAACTTGTATCCCATGGAGTCGGCGCACACCTGGCCGGTGAGATCCACTTCCAGGGCCGAGTTGATCGCAACCATCTTGCGGTTTCGCGCAATGGTGAAGGGATCGTTGGTGAACTGGGTCGGCCGGAACTCCATGAAGGGATTGTTGTCCACAAAATCGAAGAGCTGTTGCGACCCGAGCACAAAAGAGGTCACGACCTTTCCGGGGAGAAGCGTCTTCTGCTGATTCGTGATCACACCCATATTGACCAGCGGAATGATTCCATCCGAGATCATCTCCGAATGAATGCCGAGGTGCTTCCGGTCTTCGAGGAATTTCACGACGGAGTCCGGGATCCGGCCGATCCCCAGCTGGAGCGTGGAGCCGTCCTCCACGAGGCCGGCCACATAGGCACCGATTCTCTTGTAGGTCTCCAGCTCCTCCGGCGTCTCGTCTCCCTCGAGTTGCGGGAGCTGCTTGAGAGGCGTGTTGACCTCGACACAGTAGTCGATCTCGGTCATATGGATGAAACAGTCGCCCAGCGTCCGTGGGTTGTTCGGGTTGACCTGCGCGACGACCACTTTTGCCATGTCCGTCGCCGCTTTTGTGCATTCGACTCCAACGCCGAAGCTGCAGTAGCCATGCTCATCCGGGGGGGAGACCTGGATCAGCGCGACATCGATGGGGTAATCCCGGGAGTAGAAGAGGGAGGGAATCTCCGAAAGAAAGATCGGGGTAAAGTCCGCACGCCCCTCCTGGACCGCGCTCCGAACGTTCTTCCCGATGAAGAACGCGTTATGCCGGAAGTGCCCCTCCATTTCCGGCCGCACATAATCCGCATCTCCCACGCCCAGCAGATGGCAGACCTCGACGTCATGGAGCTCCTCATAGCGCGCCACCATGGCGTCGACGAGCACCTGGGGAACCGCACAGCCGGGGTGAATGTAGACCCGGTCGCCAGAGCGGATGACCGAAACCGCCTCGGCGGCAGTCACGAATTTCCGTTCGTATTTTCGTTTGACTACTTCTGAGATCGTATTGTAGTGCATGGTGGCCTTTCCCTCAATGCGTGCAATCCAGCGAGTGTCGGAGGTCCCTGATGACGTCTTCGGGTTGTTCGAGCCCGATGGCCAGCCGGATGCCGCCGGGATCGATCCCTTTCATGATCTGGTCTTCCGCAGGAATGGCCGAATGCGTCATCGATCCCGGGTGCTCGATGAGTGTCCGGATGTTTCCCAGGCTGACGGCAAGCGTAATGCAATAGGCGTGTTCCGCTACATGGTTGATGAAACGTTCCGCGCATTTCAGCGATGCTTGCGGATTGTCTCCCTTCAGGACAAAAAAGATCATGGCGCCAGGAGCGAAGTTGCCCTCGTAATCCACCATCTGGCGGTGGGCAAGCTCCGCCTGGGGGAACGACGCGAGGCCGGGATACCTGACACACCCGATTTCCGGGCGGGTCATGAGAAACTCTGCGACCGTCATCGCGGTCTTCTGCATCTGGCGCATGCGCACGGCAAGCGACGGAAGCCCTTGTACCAGGACGGGCCAGGCGCTCTTCGCCGAGAGCACGCCGCCGTAGTCCTTCCGGTACAGCATGAGCATGTCACGGCTCCATCGCGGCCCGATCACGACGCCTCCGATGTCAGTCCCGAAACCGCCGATCGCCTTGGTCAGTGAATGAACGACAAAATCAATTCCCAGGGAAATGGGACGCTGACAGAACGGGCTGGCAAATGTGCTGTCGACAACCGTGTAGATTCTCGTTTCCTCGGTCCGTCCACTGTTGATCTCGGCGGTCATTGCGGCCACGGCTTTCAGGTCCGTCAGGCGCAGCGTGGGATTGACCGGAGATTCCATGTACAGGACGCGCGTATGCTTGGTGATGTTCCGCTTCACCTCCGCAAGGTTGCTGAAATCCACAAACCGGGTCTGCACCTTCAGCCGCGGGTACCAGTTGGTCAGCAGGGAGTACGTGCATCCATAGAGCACTTTGTCGGCAACGATCTCGCTCCCGGAGCCCGTCAGAATGCCGAGGACCGCGGAGATGGCGGCCATACCGCTGGCATACGTGACCGCGGTGTCGCCGCCTTCGGCATAGGCAAGGTTCTCCTCAAGCATATCTTTGTTCGGCTCCCCCAGGCGGTCGTAAATGTAAATGGGGGCTCTGCTGGTGACTTTCAGCTCGTCGCTTGAGTGGGCAAATTCGGTAAAGCCCTGTGCGCCACGTTGAGCGCTATCCAGCCGGAACGTCGCCGAGGACGAGATCGGCGGCAGGAGGTGATGACTGTAATCCCAGTTGGGATCGTGCATGCGTCCGTAGATCAGATGTGCTTCGGTCGAATAGCCGTCTCTGACGTCCGGCTTTCCGGGCTTCTTGGATTTTTCCATGGTAGTCCCTTTTTCAGACCGCTCTTGCAGTAATCATGACCTCCTCAAGGGGTCGGCGTGGTGTCCGGGGAGGCATAGCCAGACAGTAGCCGATGCGGAGCAAAAGCTGCGGCCAGACCGAGGCTCCGAGCAGTCCCCGGATCCGGGCACGGTATTCCGGTACGTGGATGGGCAAATTGAAATAACTGAAGTGCAGCCCCTCGCGCACGACCGTCAACAGGAGTTGCTCCAGCATTTCTCCCGCATCGAGCCAGTGCGGCACGGAGTCCTCGCCCAGGATCACCGCCAGGGCCGGGGCATCGACGCAGAGGTTCTTGTCCTGCGCCGCGCGCACGTTGCCCAGATCCATCGTCCGCGTAATATAGGGCGCCAGCATGGAAGCTGGCCCCTGCAATCCGAGCGACGCGGCAGTGACGCCGTCCTCATGCTCCGACCCTTCGGGACGTATCCATCCGGCAAG
>JAGDMJ010000207.1 GCA_017860555.1 Bacteroidota bacterium | reverse complement strand
ACCGAGCGCCCGTCCCAGATATGTTGCCACAACCGCCCCGACGATGCCAAGCAATGTGGTAATGATGAACCCTCCTGGATCTCTTCCTGGCATCATGAGCTTGGCCACGATTCCCACGACCAGCCCGATGAAGATCGTTGCGATGATGCTCATATGCTACCTCCTTCAGGCAGTCTTGGGCGTGGCAGTAGTCGAAGCGGCTTTGCGGGATCCTTTTCCGGATTGACGGCGGCTTGTTGCTGAGGTGGCCCGCTTATGGCCGTTGCCTCCTCTGGTCATTTCCACCACCTGGTCCCTCAGGTCCGAAATAGCCTGCAGACTTTCGTCCGTCTTGTCTTTCAGTGTCTCAGCGAAGTCCCGGGCTGAAGCTGCGAGCTTGTCCCGGGTCTTCGACCCCTTGTCGGGAGCCAGAAGTGTTCCGATTGCGGCACCGGCGGCAAGGCCGGTGAGAAGTGCTGTGAATGTTTTCATTGGGTGATCCTTTCTGTAAGTGGTGGTAAGACGATAGCACCCGTCCCTTCGAATGCCGCTACGCTTCCTGGCATCTGCTGAGCGCCAGGGCAAGATCATACTGCTTTCGTAGTGGCATCAGGATGCCCTGAGTTTCGACATTACGATGCTGTTTGCCGTCGAAGTTGCCTGACGATCCGGTGAGCTGACCGACCGGTTCGCACCCACACATAACAACGGTTTCTCCCCCTGGAATGTTTCCGCATCCCGCGGCCTGGCACCGGGTCGGGAGAATATTGCGACCGTCGGCCCCCCGTCCGCCAACGGGGCCCCGACATACCTGGTCCTATCCGGTCGAGTCTGCTTCCTGAAAAACTCGAACATGACCAAGTTACAGAAGTAGGAAGCAGATTCAATCAAGCAGGTGCAGTATATAGCACTACAGTATTCATCCGAGGCACAGCGGGGGGAGCGGGGGCATTGCGTTCATGAGGAGTGTCCCACATGCAGCGAGGGAACGATGAAAGGGCGCCGACGGTCCTTCGAATGTCGATGCCCGGAAGGAGACACGTTCCGTAACGCGATCGATGCCTGTAGAGAGTTCGATGGGATGATGGGCCCTATTCTCTTCGATGTGCTCGGACTGTTTCCAGCATCGCAAGCACATTCTCCACCGGCGTATTTGCCTGAATATTGTGCACCGTGTTGAAGACAAATCCTCCGTCCTTCGCGAAGATCTCACAGAGCCGCGAGACTTCGGCCTGCACCTGGGAAGGCGTCCCGAACGGGAGGGTCTTCTGGGTGTCGACCCCTCCGCCCCAGAATACAATGCGGTCCCCGTACCGCTCCTTCAAGTGACCAGGGTCCATCCCGGCGGCTGCAATCTGGACAGGGTTAAGAATATCGAAACCGGCATCGATGAAATCGTTGATGAGCACTTCCACTGAGCCACAGGAATGCTTAAACGACTTCCACGTTGTATTCTGATGGATCCAGTTGTTGATACGTTTATAGTATGGTCCATAGAGGCTGCGGAAGGTCTCCGGGGAGCAGAACTGAGACGTCTGTGTTCCAAAGTCGGTTCCGCACACAAAAACGGCGCTGACCTTGTTGCCCACCAACGCGTGGATCTTTTTGAGATTCCCGAGCGCCGTCTCGCACTGGTGGTCAAATACGGCGTGAACATAATCAGGATTCGAAGCGGTCAGCATGTACCAGTCCGCAATCTCCCGGACACCCTTCGGGTGCTTCATGTTAATGGCGGGGACCAGAGCAATGTCGCCGAATGCCGTCCCCCCGAAGGTGGCGACCACTGCCCGTCCGGTTTTCCCGGCCTCGTCGACGCTCTCTTTGAAGTACTGGAGGTCTGCGTCGTTGATCGGACTGAAATCCTCCATATTGTTCCGGGGGTCCATCCGTTCCTCATCGATGGGATCCTGCCGGACAATGGCGTCGAAGAAGAAGCCGCTGCGAGGCATCTTTCCGCTGGGCGGGACCGAACTGTCCCCCTCCGGGTAGATGAGGAGATTTCCTTCGGCATCGCTCGTCGTGACGAACCCCTGCGGGACGAGCACAACCTGTCCCCACGGGAGCCGGAATTCCCTCCAGTGCTCATTGGGGAAGCCGAACATGGTTTTGCGCGGTGTGACGCCGACTGTGTCGATCCCCATGGCGTCCCGGAGCGCGTTATCGATCTCGCCAAGCATCTGATACGGCTCGGTGACTTTCACCGGACCATTGTCGATGCCGTAGTGCCGCCGAAGGGCTGCCACGACGGAGACGTGTATTCCGGTCACTGCCGTGCCGCCGAAATCCACCGGGATTCTGTCCGGCGCTTTGTGCGCCAGCGTGTCTTCAAGACGTTCTTTACTGGTCATGATAGTTGTTGGCAGTTAGTTGTTTGATCTAGTGAGCCAGTGTTGTTCGATCTCTTCCAAAGTTTTTCCCTTCGTCTCAGGCACCCAGCGCCAGACCACGATGATCAGGACGACACACATCGCGGCGTAAAGCCAGAAGGCAAATCCGTGGTGGAATGTCTCCACCAGGACCGGACTCTCGTCGAGCATAGGAAATGTCTGTGAAACAATATAGTTTGCCGTCCACAGGAGCAACGTCGCAATGGCCATTGCTCTTCCCCGGACCTTTGTGGGGAAGATCTCCGAGAGCAGGACCCAGGTGACCGGACCAACGGCAATCGCAAAGCTTGCTATGTACGTCAGCATGAATGTTAACACCCAGATCTCGGTTCTCTGGAGGTATGCCGCCAGGCCAAGGAACGTGAGGGAAATTCCCATGCCTGCCGACCCGAGAATCATGAGTGGTTTGCGTCCAAGCCTGTCCACGACAAGAATGGCGCCGACGGTAAACGTAAGGTTGACCGCGCCCACGACCACTGTCTGAAGGAGCGCAGCACTGGTGGCGTCTCCAAGGTTCTTGAAGATCTCAGGGCCATAATACAGGAAGACATTGATGCCCGTGACCTGCTGGAGGACCGCCAGAGCGATGCCCAGAACCAGCACGCCGCGCAGACCGGGGCGGAAGAGATCGCTCAGAGTCCCCCGTTCCTGCTTCAGGAGCCCGTCAAGGCGGGCAAGTTCTTCTCCGGCCTGTTGCGCACCGTCCACCCGCGAAAGGATGCTGAAGGCATGCTCGCGCCGACCTTGCTTCAGGAGCCACCGGGGGCTTTCCGGGACGGCAAGCAGGCCCACCAGGAAGATCAATGCCGGGAGTGTCTCCGAGCCAAACATCCAACGCCATCCCGCTTCGACGTTCCATTGCTCATCTCCCTGCAGGGCTATGAAATAGTTAACGAAGTACACGAGCAGCATGCCGGTGACGATGGCGAACTGATTGACAGATACGAGTCTTCCTCGCATGTGTGCCGGTGCGACCTCGGCGATGTACAGAGGGGAGAGCATGGAAGCGAAGCCTACGCCCACGCCGCCGACGATGCGGTACACATTGAATTCAAAGATCGAGCGTGGAACGGCGCTGCCGACTGCCGAGATAGCGAAGAGCATTGCCGAGAGGATGAGCATTATCTTCCTGCCGAAGCGGTCGCTCAACGCGCCCGCCCCCGCTGCGCCGGCAATACACCCCACCAGGGCACTGGAGGCCGCCCACCCCATCTGTACCGTGTCGAGCTGAAAGTGGTTCCGTAGAAATCCGATCGCTCCCGAGATTACAGCCGTATCGTATCCGAACAGCAGCCCCCCCAGCGTGGCAACCAGGCTGATCTTCCAGACGTAGAGAGAGCCCCGTTGTGCGAGTGCGCGGGGCGCGGTTGGTGACTGAACCTCCATCGACAACTCCTGGGATTGTTTTGTCTGTCAGTTGCCCGCGTTCATCTCAATGGTGTGTTCCTTCCCACCTTCGAGCGGGCAGGTGATCTCGCATGATCCTGTCGCGTTGCTGGTTATGCGGGTGAGCGGGCTGCCGTCGAGCATGACACTATAGGTGGTCCCGTGTTCGAGTCCGGAGATTGAATGGACGAGGCCCATGTTCGCTGTCGTCCGCTCCTTCCAGAGGCGGCGATGCGGATTCCCCCATTGTTGGATCACGATACTTAAGCCGCTTGCCTGGGGGACCTCGACGGACATCGAAGGATTGGCCTCCATTCCATGAAAATATCGGATGGTGCCATCGCGGTAGTCCACGCCAAACGGGTGGGCATCGGAGAGGGTCACGTCATCGGCCTCGACCGTCGCGCCCCCCGAGAGAGAGGGCTGGATCCCGTAGAGCTGGCCGCGCAACCGGTATTTCAATGACGTTCCCTCCAACTCTGCTGTGATGCGCGGCTCGATATACAGGCGGTTGTGTTTTGGCTGAATACCGTAGATGTTGCGGTACAGGCCAACAATGGGAAACGCATTTCCGGCAAGGATATCGTCCCCGGAACCGTTCTGCGTCTTTCTCAAATAGCGCTGGAAAGCCAATCCGTCCTTCTCATACTGAGCAATGAGCTTCTTGATGTACGTGACGGGAATTGCCGGGTCGATATCTTTGTAGGCGCGAACCCCGACCTCGCCGAGGGAGAGAAAGATGTCCCCGTTTTCGTAGGAGGGAAAGGGGAATTGCCATGAAAGTCCTTCTCCCGGCTGATAGGAAAACATGCAGATCGGCCAGAAGAAGAGATTCTCCTTGGCCATTTGCTTTTCGATCGCCGTCAGGATTGCGCCGGACCGCTCCCGGTCGTCACATATTCCGTAGGCGATCGCCATGAAGTTCACGAAGGTCACCAGATTGTCGCCATGGATCGAGTTGTCCCTGTCGCGCCAGTGGACATACCACTTATGGTCCGGGCACCAGAGGCCCCCGTCAACGGTGGGCCGATTGAACGAGGCTTTCAGCAACGACGCCTTTTCACGGTATCCGGCTGCTCGCGATTGGTCTCCGAGAAGCTGCTCCATGTCGGACCAGAGCGTCAGCGCGTAATAGAGCTTGGCATTCACGAATGCGTTCTCATACGACGCCCAGATGACGTCGATCCAATCCGATCCTTTTGCGGCGCTGTGATCATCCGTCATCATTTCGACGAGCCCGTCGCGGTCCGAGTCGCGCGCCAGAAGATAGTCGAGAGCCTTCTCGCACGCGGCCTTCTGTCCCTCGAGCCAGGCCCGGTCACCCGTGAAATCGAACAGCTCCGCGACGTTGGTGACATAATCGGGATTGGAGTCAAGCAGGTATCCCCACTGCGCTTCATAGAATCCCAGGCTGTCGCAGGTGCCGGGGATCGCGTCCTCGCAGGTATATGCCCAGCGTGACTTGACCCTGCCGTCAGGCATAAAGGCATGATCACGATAGAAGTTCAGTGTCTGCGCGTAGTCGTTGAAGTAGTTCGTGTCTTGCATGATCAGGCCGAGTTGAGCGATATACTGCTCATGCAGGCAGATCGGTCCATACGGTGTTCGCCAACTGTTGCCGCCATGGAGCCGGCTGTCAATGACGCCGAGCCGGGCAACAGTGTTGCCGATCATCTGAATTTCGGTGGCGTCAAAAGGGGAAAGGGTGCCGGGATCATATTGGTTCTTGAAATCCACCGCCTGGATATGATACTCGACCGAGGATCTCCCCTGAGGTATCTCATAGCGCGCCCAGATGTCCTCGCGGGCTGGTAGAAACCGCCGCCGATGCATCCCATCGTCGTATTTCGGGAGAAGTGAAGTGGGTGAGAAGGAAAATGCAAGGGAGAGTTCGTTATTCTGACGGCGCGTGAAGCGGACGGCGATGGCGTTTCCCGAAGGAGAGGTCCCGGCAATGCGAAGGGCGGCCTGCTCACCTTTCTTCCAGAGAAGGACTTCGGACGTGTGCACGCCATATGTTGCATGTGCGGAATCAAAGAGCTGGAACCACGCCACGCCCCCGTTTCCCAGCAGCGCCCCGGTCCAGGTGGACATGGTCGGGAATACCCAATCGGGTGACCAGGCGTGATCCACTTGCAGCGCTGAGGGGGCACTCCGATCAATCCTCCATTTCAATCCGTCCATGAGCGGTTCGAACGTCCACATTTCCGTAACCCCGCCGTCCAGTCCAATTCCCTGAATCACCGCCTTTCGATCATCAACCGCAACGGTGTGAGGTACTATGGTATGGGGCAAGCGGGTTGCGGGAGATAGGCCGATCGAAGAACAGACCCCGGGCCCGGGTGAAAGCAGCTCTCTTGACATCAGGTGCAGCTGACCAACTGCGCAGATTGAGCCGTACGAGACCTGCAGGCGGAGCCGGCCTGATCCGTCAGTCATGGCGATGGTTTTGTGGCTGGCATCGAGCACGATTCGCGAGGAGTCGTCGCCAACCGCTCCCTGCGCGGAGAGAACAAGTGACAACAAAGATATCAGGATAGCTTTCAAGGAAACCTCGGTCTGGATTTGCCGGGATTGAAAAGAGAACGAAGAGTGGCCGTCGAAATGATGCTAAAAAGTAAGTCTTTGAACTGTGGAATGCAACTTGTG
>JAGDMJ010000206.1 GCA_017860555.1 Bacteroidota bacterium | reverse complement strand
AGTCGGCCACCCGCGCGGCCCGCTCCAGATCATTGTTGACGGAGGCGTCGGAGCCAACCACCTTCACGTCTTTCCAGTATTCCTCGCGCAGCGCCCGGATCATCCCGACCGCCCTGTTCAGCCCTTCGGCGTTGCGGCCCATCCCGACGTAATCCCACATGATCTTCCCCAGTTGCTTGTGGAAATCGTCCACCGTGCGCTTTCCCCGGATCGAAAGCAGCGTCTTCAAGCGTTGTTCCGCATCGGACTTCACCTGTGTGAATGAAGGATCGGACGGACTGACGGCGGGAAATTTTGCCGACGCCAGGTAATCGCCGATCGTGTACGGAAGAATGAAATATCCGTCGGCCAGCCCTTGCATGAGCGCGCTCGCGCCGAGCCGGTTGGCGCCATGGTCGGAGAAATTCGCCTCGCCGATGACGTACAGCCCCGGGATCGTGCTCATCAGGTTGTAGTCCACCCAGAGCCCGCCCATGGTATAATGAACGGCGGGATAGATCCGCATCGGGGTCCTGTAGGGATCCTCCGCGGTGATCTCGTGGTACATGTCGAAGAGGTTTCCGTATTTCTCCTCGATCCAGGCTTTGCCGTTGCGGTTGATGGCATCGCCGAAATCCAGATAGACAGCCTGTTTCGTGGGCCCGACGCCGAACCCTTTGTCGCACATCTCTTTTGCCCGACGGGAAGCCACATCCCGCGGCACCAGGTTTCCGAATGACGGATACATCCGCTCGAGGTAATAGTCCCGTTCGGTGTCGGGGATCTCCTCGGGCCGGCGGTCGTCTCCCTTTTTCTTCGGCACCCAGATGCGGCCATCGTTGCGAAGGCTTTCACTCATGAGCGTCAGCTTCGACTGATAGGCCCCGCTTTGCGGAATGCATGTAGGGTGGATCTGCGTAAAGCAGGGGTTGGCAAACAGCGCTCCACGTTTGTGGGCGCGCCAGATGGCTGTCGCGTTGCTTGCCTTCGCCATCGTGGAAAGGTAGAAGGTGTTGCCGTATCCGCCGGTCGCCAGGACCACGGCGTTGCCGGCATAGCTCTCCAGTTCACCGGTCACCATGTTGCGGGCGATGATCCCCCGGGCCTGCCCGTCTGCCACGACCAGGTCGAGCATTTCCCGGCGCGGGTAGAAGGTGATTTTGCCTGTGCCGATCTGCCTGCAGAGCGCCTGGTAGGCCCCGAGCAGAAGCTGCTGTCCTGTCTGTCCCCGTGCGTAGAAGGTACGTGAGACCTGCGCCCCCCCGAAGGAGCGGTTGTCCAGCATTCCGCCATACTCGCGCGCAAAAGGGACGCCCTGTGCGACACATTGGTCAATAATGTTGCCGCTCACCTGGGCGAGCCGGTAGACGTTGGCCTCCCGGGCGCGGTAGTCTCCTCCCTTCACGGTATCGTAGAACAGCCGGTAGATGCTGTCGCCGTCGTTGGTGTAATTCTTGGGCGCGTTGATGCCGCCCTGCGCCGCAATGCTGTGTGCCCGACGGGGAGATTCGTGGTAGCACAGGGACGTGACCTCGAATCCGAGCTCGGCGAGCGATGCTGCAGCCGACGCGCCGGCCAGCCCCGTTCCGACCACGATGATGCGGTACTTACGCTTGTTCGCCGCGTTGACCAGCTTGAGATTGAATCGGTGCGCGTCCCATTTCTTTTCGATCGGACCGGATGGAATCTTGGCGTCTAATGTCATGGTGAGTTTATCCCTGCTTAGTGGACCCGGAATAGAAAATAGAGAGGCATGGCGGCGAAGCCGAGGGGAATCAGGAGCCAGAAAATGATGGCGACCACGTCAATGAGGCGCTGGTACTTCGCCGACCGGAGGCCGAAGGTCTGGAACATCGATTGGAAGCCATGCTTGAGGTGATAGGCCAGGAAGGCAAGGGCGACCACGTAGAAGGCAACGTACCAGGGGTTCTGGAATGCGTTCGCAACGCGCTGGTACATCGTCACGCTCTCTTCCGCCGCGAAGAAGCGGGACGTCACAAAGAATGTATTGATGTGGACCACCAGGAAAATGAGCACGACACTGCCGGTGATGAACGTGACCCGCGATTCCAGTTTGCTGTTGTCGGAGGCACGCAGCACCTCGTAATCCCTGGGCCGTGCCCGACGGTTGACGAACCAGAGCCAGAGGGCAAGGAACGCGTGTACGACAAAGAGGAGAAACAACACGATCTCGATCGGCCGGAGCAACGGGTACGTCGCAAGAAACTCGGAATAGTCATTGAAGGTCTTTCCGGCGTCCTGTTTGAACAGGAAAAGATTGATGGTGAGATGGAACGCCAGGAATGCGGAGAGGAAAAATCCGGTGAGACCCACCAGGAGTTTTCGCCCGACTGACGAGGTGTAGAAATTTGTGATCTTGCCCATTGATCTGCTCTCTCGTAGTGTGAATCCTGATCCCGACAGCGAAAGGATGTGTTAGAACGTGGTGTACCTAGAGCCCGGTGGAGGCGCGGAGCCCCTGTTGCGTTTTCTGCACGCATGGAAGTGAACGGTGTTCCAATCTAAGGAAGTGCGACTGTTTTTGCAACATTTCGCCTTCTTCGCCTTCCACGGTCTGTCTGTTGAAAAGCTGGGCCAGATGCCCGCTCCAGCTCACCGCCATTTCACGCGGGGGTTGATCCGGGGGGCCTGTCACCCCGGGGTCCGGATGAACCGAGCCACCGAGATCGCGCTTCCCACGAATCCGAGGGCGATGCCTGTGGCGATGACCGCCAGGTAGAACGAGCGGTTCATCTGCACATACCCGGAGAGTTCCGGGGAAAGGAGCCTCAACGTATGCTCGATGAGGACGTACAGGACCCCGGAAGCGACGAGCCCGCCGACAAGCCCCTGCAGCATCCCTTCCAACAAGAACGGGGAACGGATGAAGGCACGCGTTGCCCCCACAAGTTCCATCGTGCGGACCAGCCTGCGTTTCGCGTAGATGGCCAGCCGGATGGTATTTGAAACCAGAAAGACGGCGGACAGGCTAATCAGGATTCCGAGCGTCAGGCTGAGGTTGTGCACTGCCTTGGTCCGCGCGTCGATCAACTCGAGCAAGCCCTTCCTGTACCGAACACTTTCGATGCCGTCGATCGCGGCGACCTTATCCGAGAGGGCGCTGGCGGCGGCGGCGGTCCGGAATGAGGGCTTCAGCCGGATCTTAAAGGAAGGAGGCAGCGGATTGAAATCGAGCACCTGGGTGATATCCTCGCCAAACTCCTGCTTGAAGATCCTCGCCGCTTCGTCCTTGGAAATGTAGTCGATGGTCTCGACCCCGTCCAGGGCGCGAATCGCACGCTCGAGGGCCAACCGTTGTTCGAGCGTGACCGGCTCACGCAGGAAGGCCTCCATCTCGAGGCGGTCGCGCAAGGCTTCCACGAATCGGGTGGTGTTGATGCTGATCACCGCGAAGATCCCCAGCAGAAGCAACGAAATGGACACCGTGGCGATCGAAATCGCACTCGAGAGCTTCGTCCTACGGAAGCCGGACAGACTCTCTTGTATGGTATAGCCGAGGCTCATGAGGCAATAGCGTTCAGTAGTTTGACTCGTCACGCCAGCGGACAATCCGCCAGGGATCACTGCTCCTTGCCCGTTCCAGCGTGAGGTTGGCATATCCATCCACACGCTCGATGTCGCTCGGGTTGAACACGAGGGTCAAGTTGAAGCCGCGGACGACGTTGACACGCGTGGAATCGGTCGAACTGGAGATGATGTTGTTCCAGATCAGGTCCAGCTTCTGCGCGTTCTGGAAAAGCCCAAATGTCGTGCGAATCTCGTCGTCGCGCCCCCAGGTGACATCGACGCCTACGTCGTAGTTCCGATAGACGAACGTGAACGCCGGATCGATCAACTGTCCGTACACCGTGGTATCGCGAAACGTGTAGGCCGCCTGGAAGCACTGGAAAAGTCCCTCGATCGTGTGCGGGTCGCATGCGGATTGCGCCGGCGTGTCATCCCGTCCCGGGGCAAAAGGGTTCACGCAGCCGCCGCACACGAGCAGGAGCACGACGGGAAGGCCGGCCAGAGGTATGATGCTCCGCATGCGAAGTCGCATTTCTTTCACTTCATGTACTGGCTGGTGCTGGCACGCTCCGTCGATGACGGTTGATAGAGCCAGCCGCTAATTGGAGAACTTCCCCTTGAAATGACTCCAGGTCACATCGCTCGTGGTTTTGAAATCACTCCAACGGTAGATGACCCATGCGTTGCTGTTGTCCAACCCGAGGACGAACTGCAGGTTCCCCACGGCGACGGTCGGAAAAGCGGGATCGTTGTGCTCAAACGTCAGCGTGTAATCATACGCCTGAATCGACGAATCGCCTGTCAGGGTGACCGAGCGGTTCGTCAGGAGAAGGTTTGAATATGCATTCACCTTGCCCGAGGAGCGCGCAACCAGGTTTTGAAAATACGTCCTTTCCTGATCGACAGTCCAGGTCACGAAAACGCTGGCGTAGCGGCTGCCGGCATCGGGTGATGGGAAGTAGAGGAACGGGTACGGAGTACGCGACGGATCGGCGAAGCAGCGGACATAGTTCACGGAGTTTTTCTGGGCGATCGCGTTTTGTAGATTCTCGATGACCGCGTCCGGATCCGTCGGGGGGAGAAAGCTGTCGCTCGACTGCGATGGTGTCTCGGGGTCCCGCGGTTCGAACAGGTTGCACCCTTCTCCGAGCAACAGCCAGCAGGCTGCCCCCGCCGCCGCAATACAGGTAATGACCTTCCGGGTTGCCGTTGCCATGAAGGAGTCTACTTTTAGAGGGTGATCCTTCCCTCGAGCGCGCGTGTCAGAGTGGCTTCGTCAGCAAACTCGAGATCTCCACCGACGGGGATCCCGCGCGCGATGCGCGAGACCTTCACTCCCAGCGGTTTCAAGAGCCTTGTCAGGTAGATGGTCGTGGCCTCACCCTCGACATTGGGATTCATCGCAAGGATGACCTCCGCGACCTCGCTGTTGATCCGGCCCAGGAGCTCCCGGACCTTCAATTCTTCGGGGCCTATGCCGTCAAGAGGGGAGAGAGAGCCCCCGAGAACGTGGTACAGGCCGCGGAATTCATTGGTCTTTTCGAGGGCCAGGACGTCGTTCGGCTCCTCCACCACGCAGATCATGTTGCGATCCCTCTTCGGACTCGAGCACACAACACAGGGATCCTGTTCAGTAATATTGTAGCAACTGGAACAATAGCGGATCCGATCCTTGGCCCCGACGAGCGCCCTGGCCATCTTGACCACTTCCTCACGGGGCTGTTTCAGGATGTACAGTGCCAGCCTCTGCGCTGATTTCCTTCCGATACCCGGGAGTTGCGCAAATTCCTCAATAAGTTGTTGAAGAGCTTCAGAAGTATAGAGCATGGATGATCGTCAGAAGCCCAGACCCGGGAGGTTCATCCCGGGGATATTCGGCAGCAAGCCGCTGGTGGCCTTGGACATTTCCTCTTGTGCCACCCTGGCAGCCTCCTCAAGGGCTTTGTTTGTGGCAGCCAGGATCAGATCCTCAAGCATTTCGATGTCGTCCGGGTTTACCACCTCTTTTTCTATCTGGACTTTCACCACTTGTTGCTTCCCGTTGACAGTGACCTTGATCATTCCGCCGCCGGATTCCCCGACGACGGTCCTGGCTTCCAGTTCCTGCTGAACCTTGGCCATCTTTTCCTGCATTTTCTGAATCTGTTTCATCATTCCCGACATGTTGGGAAGGCCAGCCATGGTGTGCTCCTTTAACAGAAAGATCTAAGACATTTAAAAAATATATCGGTTTCGGGAGGGAAAGTCAATTCGTCCGCTCCTCAGGACCGTTAAACCCTCATCGGGTTTTTTGTATCAAACCTCAGAGTCGAACCAACGTCTTCTTTGCTCTTTGGTGCCGGAAAACGCCTGATCCTGAACGGATGGCGGTGGTCCAGCGTCTACGGAGGTTGACATTTGTACCGAAATGCTTTAACTTTTGTTCTTACTAGTTATAGCATTTTCCTTCGAGGGGAGACTCCAGGTATTGGGAACGGGAACTCAGCAAGCAGGTGAAGACAAGGATGTGCAGGAAAGGCTGAAGAGTTCGGGCGAGATTCCGCGCCACATCGCGATTATCATGGATGGCAACGGCCGATGGGCCAAGGAGCGCGGGATGCCCCGCATTTCCGGGCACAGTGAAGGCGTTGAGCGGGTCCGCGACACTGTCAGGGCGTGTGCCCAGCTCGGCGTCCAATACCTTACACTGTATACATTCTCAACAGAGAATTGGAAGAGGCCCAAAGATGAGGTGTCGTTCCTGATGCGGCTGTTGTTGAAGGCGCTGAAGGATGAGACCGACGAGCTCCAGACCAACAACGTACGGATTCGAACCATCGGCGATCTTTCGTCACTTCCCCAGGAAGTGCAGGCCGAGCTGCTGGATAGCATTGAGAAGACCAGGAAGAACACGGGGTTGACGCTGATCCTCGC
>JAGDMJ010000205.1 GCA_017860555.1 Bacteroidota bacterium | reverse complement strand
GTAATGGACTCTTCGGCTGCCTGCAGGTTTGCCGCGCTGAATTCCTTGCTGGCAAATCCGGCATTCAGGCTCTTGTCCGGATACGGTTTTTCAAACAGGGCAAGTTGGTATTTTACCCAGAGGATCCGCGAGACAGCCTCGTCGATCCTCGAGATCGGGACGGATCGGTCTTTGACGCATTCAAGCAGAAGATCGTAGAAGCGGAAATCGAGCGGCACCATGCTCATATCCACTCCGGCCATCACCGCCATGCGCACCGCTTCCTTCGGCGTCGCGGCAACATGATCCCGGGTATGCAGCCGTTCAATGTCCTGCCAATCCGATACGACGAGCCCGAAAAAGCCGAGTTCACGGCGAAGCACCTCGGTGAGCAGGTGATAATTCGCATGCCCCGGAATTCCATCCACTTCGGAGGAGTTCACCATCACCGTCGTCGCCCCGGCCGCGAGTCCTTCCTCAAACGGGGGGAGAAAGTACTCGCGCAGTGCCCGTTCCGAGATCCAGGCGGCTGTCCGGTCTTTGCCGGTGATGGGAAAACTGTATCCGATGTAGTGTTTCAGGCAGACAGCCCCCTTGCCAGTAGCACTGAGGCTGTCACCCTGATGTCCTTCGATGTACGCTCTGCCCATCGCTGACGTCAAGTACACGTCTTCTCCGAATGTTTCCCAGACACGCGGCCAGAGGGGCTGCCTCCCGAGATCGAGGACCGGATAGAAATTCCACGGGATGCCGGAAGCCCGCATTTCATACGCCGTAATCTCTCCCTCCTTGCGCACAAGATCTCTGTTCCATGTCGCTGCCATCCCGAGCGCTTGAGGAAATACCGTCCCGCCGAGGGTATAGTTCGCACCATGAACCGCATCGATGCCGTAAAGAACAGGAATATGGAGCCGCGTTTCCTTCGTGGCCACATCCTGGATGGCCGAGATGATATCATTCCAGTGGTCCAGCGTATGTCCCGATGTAACGACGTTGAAGATGGAACCGACGTTGTGCTGCACGATCGCCCTCCTCAACTTCTCCGGGTCAAGCTCGTGCGGCCGGTCCTGCAAGGCTTCCGTCTTTGAAATCACATCCAGCGTCACCTGCGTCATCTGCCCCACCTTTTCCTCTATCGTCATCCTGGAGAGAAGATCGCTCACGAAGGCCTGGCTTCCGATCCTCTCTCCTGAGAGGGCCAGCGTGCCGCTGACAATCATGCATGTGACATACGAAACAAAGAAGGCGCCGGGAGACTTCATGGGATGCTCTTTCCTTTCAATGAAAATACCCCGCCACAAACACCAGGGGGGCGTTCCAGTTAATGGCGATCTCATTCGACGCATAACTTGCCTCATCATCGATGTAGCAGAGTGCAGGAGGCGTGGCGCTGGAGAAACGAGAGGCAAGGGCCGGGTCTTGCTTCACATTCCGGTTCGGTCCGCCGGAGATCAGGCCGGGAACCGGCTCAACGATGCCGTCACTGCCGGAGGGACGATGATGGGGATGCATCGTGCGTTTTGCACCGATCCCTGTAACAAATGATTGACCGTGGGCATTGGTCCCCAATACATGATGAAGTTGGTCAAGCGCCGCCGGAAGGAACGCCGGGCTTCCTCCCTCCTCCCCACCTATGATCAGAAGCACGGCATTGTTCAATACCTGGGAGTTGCTTCCCCAGATGTAATCTTGCAGCTCCAGTGCAGAACCAAAACCGCTGAGATCATGAAGCTGAAGGAGAGATTGGCAGTACACAATCAACGATCGCCGGATCTCCTGCTGAACTCGGGTGCTGATGCCGGGCCGGTTGCCGCGGAGGTACGCAAGGTGCGCAAGGGCCCCGAGGTCCGACCACGTCATCGTGCTCGTTACGATTCCTCCTGACGCATAGTGGTCAGTGTAATACCTGTGAGCACCAGCGTCTCCGCTGGCAAGGAAGAGCTCCGCTGACGCCCAGAGACGCTCATCGCTGTCGTTTCGATCTCCGTATTCTCCAGTGACGGTACCTGGTGGATTCCTGAATCCTCCGGCGGGGACGATGGAAGGGTTCTTTACCAGAAAACGCCATCCCTTCACGGCGGCGTCAAGGCATCTGGCAGCAAAGGCACTGTCAATGGGAGAGAAGACTCGTGCGGCGCGGGCCATCACCGCCGTGAAATTCGCTGTCGCCGTGGATGAGATCGGGTATATGTGCCGCGCTCCGCCGTCGGCCTCGGGCCTGACGAACCCCTCAAAGTTCTCGTGCGTGACCTTGAAGAAGACTCCCCCGTTGGCATCCTGCATTGTCAGGAACCAGAGCAATTCGTACCGTGCTTCGTCAACAAGATCTGGAATGCCGTTACCGCTTTCAGGTATATTCAAAGCGTCGCTGGCGAATTTTCCAGGGAACCATTCGTATGCCGCCAGAAGCGTGCCCATCGTTACTCCGGCGTTCACGACATATTTGCCATAGTCTCCGGCGTCGTGCCAGCCCCCGGTCACATTCCTGCCGATCGAATCATCGGGGACCGTCGAATGGAATATGCCGTCGGTCAGGTGACAGGGATCCTTCCGACCGAAGGGCCCCGCATGCGCCGGGGAGAGAGATGTGCCGCACCGTTGGTAGTAAAATGCTTTGAGTGAAGCGCGGAACACCGGGTGATACACAGAGTCCGAGATCATGAAATGCTGCGAGGAATCACCGGTCGACGTGAAGAGCACGTATTCCCCCGGCGTGCGAAGAGTGCTGAAGTCAGCTTTCCACAATTCCAGGCCCGTTGCCGGGTCAGGAGTCGCGGCGCCTCTCGGTGCCCCGTGAAAGACCGTCAGCCGCGTTGCCGCATGGATGACCCGGAAACTATCGGCCGGGGCCGCAAGGATCGCCACCTTTCGGGCAGCCGTCGTGTATCCTGCCTGATCCACCGCAACAATTGACAGACCGGCATGGATCACAGGGGGTGACATTCCAAGCAGAAGGAGGAGAAGCGTTGATCTCATTCAGGCATCCATGGTGGGGTCGTGTCTGCTCATGAGTGCCCGGGCTCTCGCAAAGCCCGGTTGGGTCTCTTTGCAGGGAAGTTCTTCTGATTCTACCAAGTTTTGCCCAGAGAAGCAAGGCAACTCGGTCGCTTGACTCTTGCTTGCGCAGGACGTAGATTCCAAAGCCACACCACAGGGCCACGAATCAGACCACTGACATCTTGATTGCCCGCCCATTCACATTCACGAGGAATGATTCATGAAGGTGCGAATGTTACCGCTGGCGGTGCTCGTTCTGGTCTTCGCAGACGCAGATGCAACCCGAGCACAGGACGTCCTGGTCAACCAGGCCGGCTATCTCCCGGATCAAGTGAAGTTTGCTTACTTCGCTCAACCCGATGACAGCTTCCATGTGATCGACAAGGCAACCGGCGAGGCCCGCTACGGCGGTCCGCTTGTCCTGGCAAAGACGAATGACCCGGCTACCGGCATGACGCTCTACCGGGGAGATTTCTCTCCCCTTACACAGGAAGGGTACTATCAGATCTCGACTTCTTCGGCGAAGACCTCAATCATTTTTCCGGTGTCCAGGATCGCTTACGAAGGCGTATACCAAAAATCCCTGAAGGGTTTCTATTACCAGAGGTGCGGCGGCATTCTTCGGACGCCGCACGCCGGAGCGTATGCACGGCCCCTCTGCCATAACAATGACGGGGTCTTTCATTCCTCTACCGGAAGGGCGGGATCGGCCCGGGTTGTAGCAGGGTGGCACGACGCCGGCGATTACGGGAAATACGTGGTAAATGCCGGCATTACCGTCGGCACACTCTTGTTCGGATACCAACTGTTTCCATCCAGGTTTGCGTATGATGATCTGAATATACCGGAGAGCGGCAATGGAGTCCCGGATATTCTGGATGAAGTGCGTTACGAGCTTGAGTGGCTTCTGACCATGCAGGACAGCGCCGACGGCGCAGCGTACTTCAAGGTGACAACGGCGAACTTCGATGGTTTCGAAATGCCGCACCAGGATCTGATGACGCGTTACATTTATGAGAAATCGTCGACGGCAACCGGTGATTTTGCGGCGGTCATGGCCCAGGCTGCACGTCTCTATGCTCCTTTCGACACCGCCTTTGCCGGACGTTGTCTCGCTGCCGCGCGGCATGCATGGGAATTCCTCCAGGCACACCCGAACATTGTTCCCACCGGGGGGTTTCATAATCCGGCCGGAACTGGAACGGGAGAGTATGGTGATGCCAACGATTCCGACGAGCGTCTCTGGGCCGCTGCCGAGCTCTTTGAAACGACCGGTGAATCTGCGTATCGTACGTTCTTCGAGAACCACTATAACGAGAGCGGGCTTATTACGTATGCAATGGGGTGGCAAAACGTCCGCACGTTTGCCCAGATAGCGTACCTCTTCGGAAAGCAAACGGGCGCAAGCGTCACAGTGAAATCTCAACTTCGGAATGCTCTGAACTCCTACTGCTCTTCCCTCTCGGCCACATCCGCGTCCGACGGGCTGAATGTAACCTTATCGCTCGGGGACTACTACTGGGGCAGCAATAGCGTCGCGCTTAACAACGCAATTCTCCTGATCTGTGGTTACGAGCAAACCGGAACCCAACAGTACTATGTCACTGCTTTGCAGCAGCTCAATTACGTGCTCGGGTGCAACAGCCATGCTATGTCGTTCGTGACAGGAGTTGGCGTCCGGTACCCGATGTACCCGCACCATAGGCCATCAGGTGCTGACGGCATCGCGGAACCCGTTCCCGGCCTGCTTGCCGGCGGTCCGGACAGATACCTTGACGATGAGGTCTTGCGCGCCCATTTCACGAGTTCCACTCCTCCTGCCCGATGCTATATCGATGATGTGGGCAGCTATGCCTCCAACGAGATCTGTATCAACTGGAACGCACCGCTGGTCTTTGTCTCAGGCTATCTGAACGAGTCGCCCCTCGTGACCGTTGGCGGAGAAAAATTGGACCTTCCCCAGCGATTGGAGCTGCAGCAGAATTATCCGAACCCGTTCAATCCAAGAACAGAGATCGGGTATTCCGTTCCGACAGCGTCGGGACGAGCCGGTCCACAGAACGCGGACCGAGCCTCGTCCCCCGCTAGCGGGGGACGGGACCTCGTTTCGATCGGTGGTCGAGGCGGGCAGGTGCCAGGGGTCAGTGAGGTGAAGCTCACGGTGCATGATCTGCTCGGGAGAGAGGTTGCGGTGCTGGTCAATGAAAAGAAGCTCTCTGGGAGCTACCAGGTCACGTTTGATGGAACCGGTCTCGCAAGTGGAATGTACATTTACCGCTTGAGGGTGGGGGCATTTGTCGAGTCACGCACGATGCTCTTGCTCAGATGATGGATCCCTCCTGAGAATCCTCGGGATCGTTCCCGGGGGGGGCCTTCGGAAGAAATGGCGACGAGTTAGCTGAGCGGCGCTTTTGTGGTTCGTTTGTCGTGGCATTCTCCGATTCCTTGAGCGCCGTCGAGTGAAGCGGCTGAACGGATTCTCCCTACTGTTTCGAGTGCCGGTTCTCCAGATCCAGAACGATATCCCAATCACCCGTCCCGCCCCGCTTCCAGAGCGTCAGGTAGTACCCTCCCTTCTCGTCCGCCCGATTCTCCCCGTACGAGTGATAGACTCCATAGGTGTAGCCTAGGTCGCCATCACGGGATATGCCGCCTCCCAGCTGACGACGAAAGAATGTGCCCGACCGGGAGTCGAGCAGCTTCTTCGCCGAGTCGGATCCTAGGATGGGAAGATGACCGGGCCTGAAAACCCGCGCATCCGGACTCAGCGAGGAAACCAGGTTTCGGACAGGAACCGGAGCGAGTGAATCTCCAAAAACTTCCCGTTCCTGCGCGAGGAGCCTTGACCACGCAGCCATCATGGAGCTGGTGTCCGGCCTCACGAGAGAATGCTGCCCGCTCCGGCTCCGCGGTGACGAGAACTGCACCTCCTCTGGAGGAGCCGGGTGCGAAACACCCAGGTCTAGATCAACCTTCCACTCCCGTCCTCTCTTCCTCCAGACACTCACGAAGTCGCCGTAGGATGGCGGAGCCGTGGAGTCTGTTCTGTCACGTGCCATCCATGGACCAGTGGTGTATCCGAGATCTCCCGAAGAAGAGACATCGGCGAAGCCGGGAGACCAGGATAATGCGATAGAAGGCACCGGATGGGTCCGGAACCATTCCTGGCCATTGACGGGATGCGGGCGGAAGATGATGGCGTCATCCGAAAGAAACGCCATGAAAGCGGAGTCCATCCCCTTCTCCGCGGAAGTGCGGGCAAAGGCCCGTTCGGCGCTGACAAGCGATGTGACATCCTCCGTTGTCGTGTCGTCGTGCGCCGCTGCGGTTATGGCGCACAGAAGAACGTTAGCGGAGAAGATCATGGAAGGTGTACGCATGGTTGAAGATATGGAAAAGAAATGGAAAAAGGAGAAGCGCCACAGACCGCAGGAAACCGGAGAATG